>NZ_CP157677.1 GCF_040105105.1 Polaromonas hydrogenivorans
ATGTACACTGCGACGCACAAACAACTTCAAGACATTGATATGACGCGAGGCTTCATCAAACTAAAACTGGCCCAGGAATTTTGCCGCTGGGCCGGCCCCTCTTCCACCTTTAGAAGTCTGGTACCTGAGTCGGAACTCCAGAAGGATGAGCGTTATCACAACCTCTACAGCGCTTACGACATCAGGCTGGTGCGATTGGCACTCATGGATATCTACGAAGAACCTCGGCGTGAAAAAGTGCTGCCCCCCATCATCTATTCGCGAATTTCCAAAGGCGGGACAGGAAAAACGTGCGTGACAGCCAACCTTGCCGCCTGCATGGCTCTCCAGGGCTACCGCGTCCTCATGATTGATGCAGATCCCCAAGCCTCGCTCACAACCATGTTCGGTATCGACTGGGCGACTGAAGAGGTGACGCACATCGGTGACTTGCTCAAAGCCAATGAGGCCAAGACCGACAAGCTGACAGTCGCGCAGCTGGAAAAAGCCATCCGCCCCATCTATGCCGATGGCATGCTCGATTTAATTGCGTCGGACATCACGCTCACCAACATCGAGTCCTGGCTGACAAGCCTCGTTCGGCGAGAACTGACGGTTTCCAAACTGCTCAATTCGCACATTGACGTTTTCAGCCGCTATGACGTCATCGTGATCGATGGCGCGCCAGGCTCATCACAACTCTCGGTGGCGCTCACCTACGCAACGCAAGCCATGCTTGCCGTTGTCATGCTCGATGGCCAATCCCTTAAGGCAATGGAAGTGCTGGCGGCCAATCTTGAGGAGATGAATGAAGCCTTCCCTGATCGTGCGTTTGACGTCCGCATTGTTGCAAACGGCTATGTTCCGAGCATCACGAATTGCCAGAAAGCACTCGATACCTTGAAGTCTGCTTATCCCGGCAAGCTCGACCCTGTTGTCATCCCCAGACTGGCATCATTTCTCAGGCAAGTTTCCTTGACGGATGATTCTGACAGCGGACCAGTGATCGAGCGTGAACCCACCAGCCCTGCCGCCCAGGTGATGATTGACCTGTCCCGCTCGCTCCTTGGCGCGTACGATGTTCAGCTTGCCGGCATGATTCCGATCGTCATCCCGAGAAAGCCCGGTGGCACTGCGGCGGTTCGAGCTGCTCGCAAAACCGCTTCCCAGCGAGTCGCTACGCAGGGAGTGGCCCGATGAGTGCGGAAAAGCGATTCACCAAAAAAACCGGACTGCTCGGCTATTCGCAAGAAGAGATTGACGCCGCAGGCCGAAAGCTGCCCTCTTTTGATTTCAGCACTTCATCTCAGCACCTAGGCAAGCCGATTCTGGTGGAACTTGGCCTGATCGAGCCGAGCCCCTATCAAACCAGCGAGTTATCAGAAGAGAAAATTGCCGAGCTCGTTGAGAACCTGCGCCACAACCAACTGAGCTCGCCCATCGTCGTGCGCCGCCGCGCCGACGGTGCCCTGGAGATCATTGCAGGGCGTCATCGGTGGGAAGCATACAGGCGATTGGGTCGCAGTGAAATCGAAGCATCCTTGCGCGATCTCACCGATGATGAAGCTGAGCGTCTCGTCTTTTTCGACAACTTGCTGGCGCCTTCACTGACGGACTACCAGAAGTACCTGGGATTCTCCCAGCGCAAACGAAGCAAAGGTTTTACGAACGACCAGTTGGCCCAGGAGGCTGGAGTCAATCCGTCAGTGATTTCCAAACTGATGTCTTTTGAAGGACTTCCCGAATCGGTTCATACCGTGTTGAAGGAACACTCCTCAGCTGTCGGTTCGAGCTTGGCGCCGGCTTTGGTTGAGCATGCAGTGATCAATCCAAGCCTAGCAATCAAAGCCATTCATCACATCGTTGCCGGCGAGCTGACGCAGAAAGCTGCTCTTGACTGGCTCAAGGCGGGGGGTGAAGAAAAGCCACTATTCTCTGTAGAAACCCATAGGGCAACGATCCGCTCCGGCAAGAAAAAATATGCAGAGATGTCGCTGCGTCAAAAAAGGATGATCATCAATTTAGTAGACGAAAACGAAGCCACGGTAGTGTATGCGGCCATCGAAAAATTGCTGCAGGAACTCGGCGAGGCACGAAGATAATTCAAGGAAGAGCACCGTTGTGACCAAAAATTCTTTCTTGTTTGAGTTTCAATTTGAAACTCAAACAAAATCAATGACTTACAAAAATTAATGCCCGCCATGGCAAACACTTATCGAATCCGTTGCCGCTTGCCATGGGGGCGGTAGAGTGGGGAAATTCTCTACAGGTAGCCACCGCAAGCCTGAATTTCTATCGTCCCAACTTGAATCGGCGCTCAAAGCCTAAGCTCATGAACAGTCGAATCCTTGCGGGAAGGGTGCTGGTTTTCAGCCGTACGACGTGCATGGTACCCCGCCTGGCCTCGTTCATGGTCTTGGAAGAAATGCACTGGGGGTCTTCCTGACTGGCTTTATCGACGCAGGTATGACAAGAGGCTGACGTCGTGGGCGAGAGTTGGTGTGCGTTGGCGCAGCGCCGACTGAACGTCACCAAGCCGCTACTGGAATGCGGCCCGGCATGAGCCTGCCCACCCCAGTCAGCCAGCCGTTACAGAAGAAGACTTTTGCCTCACATCAAAGGCCTGCCACCAGATAAATACGTCCGCATCGCCCTGTGCCACCAACTTTTTCAGAGGCGCGGCGCTCAGCCCTACGCTGCAACAAATCTAAGAATGCCTCGATTTTCCTCTGCAGTGCTTCGTTGCCGCTCAGATGGCATCAGTGCCTATCGCTGACGAGCACCATTGTCTGGTGTTGTGACCGTGATCTGCGACCTCACAGCTACCTCCCATTGCCAGTGACTTATGAAACTCCACTACCGGTTACTTATCCTGATAAGAGTCAGCTTTTTACTTGTGCCATCCATGTTTCGGCAAAGACATTATTCAGGCCCCGCTCGGGGGCCTTATTTTGGTAACTGTTAAGCGCCAGCAAACACAAGACTCAACACCAGTTTTTGAATGATTAAGATGAACTGTTGAATCTTATGCTCGAAGGCGTCAAGGCTTTGCCATGCAAAGGGAGTCGACATAGCATGGCGAATTTAAAATTCGCCCAGCAATCCCATTGCTGGTGACTTATTGACTAGAGCGTGTCATCAATTGCCAGGCCTGTTCATCCTTGAATGCCGGCAAGAGCGCCTTATTTCAGGGTAATGACCAGAAGATACGCAGTTCGAGAAAATCAGTGGGAACGCATCAAGGACTTGCTGCCCGGGCGCCAAGGCCATGTGGGTGGGACGGCCCGGGACAAACAGCCAATTATCCGGGCCGTCACACGCACATGGCCTTGGCGCTCCAGGTCAAGCCGCCCAGCAGACGATATACAGCCTCCGGCGGTGGCTTGGCAATTGTCCCCATCAGTTTCTGGCCGTTCTTGCGCTGGGCAGTTCCGAGCAGGAAGCGCAAGTGGGCAGCACTGGCATGCAGCCTGGCTTCCGGACGCGAGACAAAGTGCGATCAGCTTGGCCCAACTCCTCCAGCGCTGCATCCCAGCGCTATGCCTGCGCCTGAGAACCGATAGCGCCTGAACATTCATTTCTGTTTGGAATGATCGCTCCTCCCTTTACAAGGACAACTGTACTCCTCAGCTTTGCGCAGTTCTTTCTCCCATTGCCAGTGACCTTACAGGTCCGAGATGGGCCCGGTGTTCTCTCTCCCATTAATGGTGACCTCAAATCCCATAACCACAGACCTCAAATCCCATAAGTAGTGACCAATCTCCCATAACTGTAGACCTTAACTCCCAAAAGGCGTGACCTATCATCCCACTACTGGTGACCAATTGATCGCCGCTCTCCTCTGTAAAAGAGCTTTTTTCAGGGCTTAAATGTATTAAAGAAAAAAGTGTTTTGATTAAAGTACACAACAGGAGTCGTTGTTCAAATTGGCAACATATCCAAAGTCAGGAAATGCAGCTTGCAGCCGGATAAAAGACCAAGATAGGTCACAATCGAGTCATGCACTAGTGACCTGTAAAACATGCAAGACAATGACCTTAAAAACCAAAGCTCCATCCAAGCAAAGCAGCCACTCAAAAGAAAGCACCTTGCTCATCAAGGAAGCTGAATTTCAAGCCTCACTTTTTCCAGCCATCGAGTTTCCCAACGCGTACCGAAAGGCTGTTCAGGTTGTTCATAGCATCCCTCTGAACAACATGACCCTGGTGTTGCGAAAAATGCTCAATGCATGGATCAAGAACGCCATTGACACCGAAGTCGATAAGGACGGTTACTGGAGTATCAACATTGCTGAAATGGCCGGCGATCTGGGCTTTGACAGCAACAACCACCAGCATCTCCGAGAAGCCGCGATGGAGCTGATGAAAATCGTGTTCGAGTTCGATGTGCTGGCAACGCAGCATCCCACGCCTAAATTGAGAAAGCTCACGGACTGGGATGCAGCAACGCTGTTTCCCAACGTCAAGCAAAGAAGTGGCAAGCTGCTCTATCAGATCAACCATGAACTTCAGGAGCGTGTTCTTCAGCCCAAGATGTACGCCATGATTGATCTCAATGTCATCGGCAGGTTCAAGCGTTCTTCATCGGTTGCGATCTATGAGCACTGCGTGCGTTTTGTGAACATAGGCGCAACAACGCCTGTTCATTGGACAGTATTGCGCAGCATTGTTCTGGGGCGTGCCGAGGTTCCCAAAACTTATGAGGAATTCAAGCATTTCAATAACAAGATACTCAGGCCTTCCATGGTGGAGATGAACTCACTGGCTGACATCAATGTAGAGATGAAGCTGACGAAGGAGGGACGCCAAGTGACGACCGTGCAGTTCATCGTGAGCAGAAAAAACGATGTCGCGCGTCAGGATGTGGATCCTTCCAACGAGGAGGCTATGAAGGCGATTGGCGAGCTGGTGTTGTTTGGCCTTTCTCAGTCGGAAGCCAAGAAAATGCTCAAGGCATATCCTGCTCAGCGCGTCCTTGCCGCGCTGGCCTACACAAAGGACAGGATTGCTAACAAGAATGCCTCCGTGATCGAAAACCCTGCCGCTTACCTTCGCAATGCCGTTGCCATGGGTTACGGGGCAAACGAAGATCTGGCGCTTGCCGGTGAGATGCACGATGCACAGATCAAGCACGAGCCTTCGCCACCAGCCAGTCCCTCTGGTGCCGGTGAAAAATCCTCAAGTCAGAACAAGCTTGTCGATGCTTTCATGATGAAGCAAGCCAAGGAAGCGCAGGCTTATTTCAATGAGTTCGGTCCGGCAGAGCAGGACGCACTGGCCGAGCGGTACAACGCGCAGCAGGATATCCGTGGTTTTCGCATTAAAAAGGGCAAGCCGTTCAAGGGCGCTCAATCTGCTTTTCTGCGCTGGCTGGCGCAGGACACCTGGGGCCAGCCCAGTACGGAGGATTTTCTTGAGTTTGCGCAAACCATGTTTTGACGAAGAAGACTCATACCTGAGTGCTCATTGGTAACAGGCCGTCTGGCAGCAAAAGAGAAAGCTCATCGAGCAGGGCTTTGGCTGGGCCACCGCCTCAGTGTCCTGGAAATCTGTCAACAACGATTGGCGCATCAGGAGGTGTTTGTCCTGACCAATATGTCCAGCCCTTATGTCCGAAGCCGCTGCCTTGCGCTGGGCGTTGACGCGGTGTTCGACAAGACGACAGAGGTGAACAAATTCTTTGAGCGCTGCAAAAACCTCAAGGCGTTCTCACATTAGGCTCACCTGCGCCCATGCCAGTGCCGTGATGCGCAAAAGCAGGGTCACATTTCTTCTTGTGGGTACTTCTGGCGGTATCTTTCGAAGCTGAACAGCAAGAACCCAGCATTCATGCGGGTTGCAGCCTTCTATTGGATTCCCTGTGGGAATCGAATCGACCTCCTGGGGTGTAACCACGCTCTATAACCTCGCCGCCAGTCCGCAGGCAACCCCCGCACCAAGCGAAAAAAAACCCAGCGGGTTAGGCTGGGTCAATCTTGGTTGCTGAATTACCAAGAACCAAGGGAGAGCTGTCACGGTAGCGGCGGGCCAGTCCTCGCGCAATGACGAAAACGCAACCAGTTGAAAGCACACCCGTGCCCGGCGGGCGTACTGACGTGCCATGGCAGATTTTCTTCAGTATGCCTGTGTACGCGGGCAGAACGCCAATCCATTTGGCAAAAAACGCAACTGTCTTCAGCGCAGTACAAGCACGGGAAGCCTGCTTTCGATGATGACGTTCTTGGTGTGCGAGCCGCATACGAATTTCCCCACCCGGCTGCGCCCGTGCGTCACCATCACAATCATGTCGGCGCCTGCTTTTTGGGCCTCGTCAACGATGGCCTGATCCACCGTGTAAGGATGCGGCCAGAAATAACTTCCCAGACCTGATCAAAATCTGGCGTTATCCGATGGCTTTTTGAAGCAGCATGCCGGATACATAAAATCCAGGAATGAGCACACAGACGGGTTACACGCAAGACATCGAGAACTGACTCACAGCGGTTGATGTAAGGCAGATACGCGAGGCGTTTGGACCGAATTCAGCGACAAGGTGGGGGCTGAAATAAAGGCGCTGTCCTACAGATGCGCCTGGCTGTGCGTCAGCCTCTCTTCACCAAGCTGTACGAGGTCTGCTCAGGCGCTCGACGGGCGCTACTGCGGCGGAAGGCTGTGACCACCAGGAAGCAGCAACCCTTCTTGCAACGGGACTGGCGAGAATCGCTACATTTGGCGCGCCAGCGGCGATCGTCGTTGCGCGAGCCGTTCTCCTCTCGCGTGGGGCCGGTCTTCGTGACCGGGCCGCCCGTTTGCCTGGGGAAAAGAAGGGTCAGTTCAAGCCAACCCGTCCGAACCACGGTGTGCCCCAGTCATGAACCCCGGTATAAATCCGACAGAAACGTTATATTGCGTCATCGGCACCGTAACCATCACCGCCCGCATGGACACAGACCAAGTCAATCAGCTGCTTGTACGCATCGGCCACGAAGACCAGGAAGCGTTTCGTCAACTGTATAAGGCGTTCAGCCGCAGGGTATACGCCTACGTCCTCAACATGCTAAACGACCACGCGCGGGCCGAGGAGGTCGTAGTGGACACGCTTTACGAGGTCTGGCGCTACCCACAGCGTTTTCGCGGCGATTCACAGTTTTCCACGTGGCTTATCGGGATCGCGCGCAGAAAGGCGCTGATGGTCTATCGTGCGCGCAGACCCGACGAGGTGCATGGTGATCTCGACGACATCGCCGAGATTACCGCTTCGGACACGCCCGACGGTTTCGCTGAGTTGGCCGGCAAGCAACGGCGCGAAGGCGTGCAGCACTGCATGGGCAAGCTGTCGGACGAGCATCGCGAATGCCTGCACCTGGTGTTTTACGAGGGCATGGGCGTGGCTGAAGTGGCTGAGGTACAGAACTGTCCCGAGGGCACCGTCAAGACGCGGCTGTTCCACGCCCGCCAGAAGATCAAGAAGTGCCTGCAGTCTCTGCTGCGCAGCGAGGGTAGTACCCCTGACGAAAAAGGCACGCTCGCCTCCTGACGCTTGCGGCTGACGTGACTGCGCACCAAAATAAATTGAACCATCCGCCGACCTCGCGCAACCCAGAGGCACTAAAGGAGATTCACCATGCTGCTGCGCCAAGCCCTAGAACATATTCGCGCGGGTATGCCCGCGCCAGTTCAATTCAATTCCCGCATGGTTGTCCTCGACCAAATGGATGAGGTTTCCGCCATGATGCAGAAAGACGTTTTAGATAGCCACTTTCACACTGTCCACAATGGCGCAACCATCAGGTCATTCCTTCGCGGCTCTGGGCAAGTCAGGCAAGATCAGCCGTACCGCAAGGCTGCTACCGTTGTCACCGGAGCGCAGGCATCATGAATGAACGTTTCGAAGAACTGCTCCCCTGGTACGCCAACGGCTCTCTGGGTGACGAAGACCAGGCCTTCGTCGAGACTTACCTCGAACAGCATCCCGAGGCCCGCAGCGAGTTGGAGTGGTATCGCTCGCTGCAAAAGCGCGTACAGGAAAACGCCCCGGCCGTACCGGCAACGATCGGCCTGGCACGCGCCATGCGCCTGATCCAGGGCGACCGTCCGACCATGGCCGAGCGCATCAGCGCCTTCTTTGGCAACTTTGGCCTGCGGCCGAGCTATGCGATGGCCGCGATGGCCGTCGTCGCAGTGCAAGGTGGCGTCATCCTGAACCTGCTCGGTCACGTCAGCGACAACGCCGACGAAATCCGCGCACTGCATGCGGTTCGCGTCGAAGAAGGCCCGATGCTGAAGATCAGCTTCGCACCGGACGCCAAGGAGAGCGACATCCGCATGCTGGTGGTCCAGGTTCACGGCGAGCTGGCCGGCGGCCCAGGCCAGCTCGGCGATTATTACCTGCGAGTGCCGGCCGGCAGCGAAGCCGCGGCGCTCGCCCGGGTGCAGGCCGCCACCATCGTTCAGGCCGCCGCGCTGGCACCGGGCGTGCCGCCTCGCGAGTAGCCGCCATGGTCACGCTGCTGACCCGCCGCATGCTGCTGCGCTGTACATTGGGGGCCGCAGCGCTGCCTTTCGGTCCCGCCATGAGCGCCTCGGCCAACGTCACCGGCGCCGAATCGAGAATCGCTTTGGTGATCGGCAACGGCGCGTATCCCGCTGCACCGCTGAAGAACCCAACCGGTGACGCCAACGCCGTCGCGGCGGCGCTACGCGGCCTTGGCTATGACGTGACCCTGCGCCAGAACACGCGGCTGCGGGAACTGATCGAGTCGCTGCGCGAGTTTTCGGTGCGCGCTCCGAAGGCGTCGGTTCGCATGCTGTTCTATGCCGGCCACGGCGTTCAGGTGAAGGGCCGCAACTACCTGGTGCCGATCGACGCCGACCCGAAGTCGGAAGAGGACATCCAGCGACAAAGTGCTGACGTTGGCGAGTTCGTCGACCGGCTCAGCGCAATTCGCACCGGCGCCAACATCGTGGTGCTCGACGCCTGCCGTGTGAACCCGTTCGCCGGCGGCGTCATCGTCGGCCCCGATGGACGGCGCCTGAAATTCCGCGGCGCGACGCCGGGTGGCCTGGCCACGCTCGATGCGCCCGTGGGCACCCTGGTGGCCTTCTCGACCGCACCGAACGGTGTGGCGCTCGACGGCACCAGCGGCGAGCACAGTGTCTATGCGCGACACCTGCTGGCCAATCTGCCGACGCCGGGGCTGCAGATCGAGCAGCTCTTCAAGCGGGTGCGTATCGGTGTGGCCGAAGACACCGGCCGCGTGCAGGTGCCCTGGGAGTCGTCGAGCCTGACAGCCGACTTCTGCTTCAAGTCTGACGCCAATGGGCGCTGCGGGTAACCGGCACCCCCTTGACGTCCTGGGGTTGTTGGCCATTGAACTCAGCCAAGCCGCTCACGCGTGGTCGTCTATGAAGCGCTGAAGTTCGCGCGCAAAGCGCAGCGGCTCACTGACATGCGGCGAATGGCCGGCACGCGGGTAAATCGAGATCTGCGCGTGCTTCACCGTGTCGCGATACCAGGCATCGAGCGGCAGACCGGCGTAGTGCGGACTGCGCGCCCCGAGCACGACGAGCAGCGGGGCGTCCAGGCGCGACAGCGAAGCGCGGAAGTCGGCCTGCGCCATCGACTCGGCGAGGTCGAGTAGCGGCCGGACATCGATGCGTCCAAGGCGCCGGCGCAGCATCCGTCCGAGCGATGCGTCGACACCCAGCTGGTGCCTTAGCCAAGGGCCTGCGCGAGCGCCGACCTCGTTCAACAGCGTCTCGGCCAAATCGCGGCGCGCGCCCGCGATCAGCCCCGACAGCATCGCCGCGCTGCAGCCGCCGAACAGCCCGAGACGCCAGCTGTCGTCTGTCACGATGCGCGGCGACTGGTCCACCAGCGCCACGGCCGCAACTCGCTGCGTGCCGTACGAATGCAGATACTGCATCAGCGTCAGCGCGCCCATGGAGTGCCCGACCAACACCGGACGATCCAGTCCGAAGTGGTCGAGCATCTCGGCCAGGTCTTCGGCGAGTCGCGCCAGCGTGATGCTGCCGTGCACTGGCCGGCAACTGCCATGGCCGCGTGCGTCCCAGGCAAGCACGCAGTGGCGCCGTGCCAGCCGCCTGGCCACCGGCAGCCAGTCGCGATGCGAGCACCCGACGCCATGCACCAGCACCAGCGGCGGGCCGTCGCCGAGCACGCACACGGGAATGACCTGGCCATCGCTGGCCGTGAAGCTGTCGTAGTCGGCAAAGGGAGTGCCAAGGCCTCCAAACCCGAAATTGCGCAGCGCGTGCAAGGTGCCGCGCAAGCCCGTCAGGCGTGGTGGGGGTGGAGGCGGTTCAGGCGGGGCACTGTCGAGCATGGCGGGAGATTCCTATGCAGATGCGCAGCCCGCCAGAAATCAGCTTGACCCGATTTCAGAATGTCTGCAGCCCATGGAGCGCAAGTCAAGCAACGCAGCATCGATGGCGGCCTCCACGGCATTTGATCAAGAACCAAAACTGGCGGAAATCGGACTCCTGATTTTCCATCGATTCTGTCCTGGAGCGATTTTGATTTTTACCGCTGGATGATTTATAAAAAATACAAACAAAAAAGCTGCTTTCCGCATGCTACGCATGGATAAGTAGCTATTAATAATGTAGCATTTTACGACTACGCCTGACACTAATTTGCAATCCGCTTTATTGTGTACAGTTGTGCGCAGTCGAGTCTCCCAGGAGCCCGCCACCGGGCTCGAGCAGTTCGCGAGAGAAAGTGAAGCACCTTGCCGAACGCGGCAACTCATGGCCTGCCTTGCTGCAGGGGTGATGATGAATCTGACGAACTGGACGACGCGGTTTCAGGCGGGCAATGCCCGGAACTGCAAAAGGCAACCCGACGGGCAAGGCAGCAAATCCGACAGCGCCAACGTCGCCACCGTCCATGCCTTTGTGCACAAAGGCGACCATCAATATATGCCCGAGACGATTGCCTGCTTTGCGAGCGAGCGCGACGTGTCTGGCAGCTGGCCGCCATCGGTGTTCGGTGACGATTTCAGTGAACTGCCTGCGGTGTCACTCGACGAGGTGCGCCAGGCGTTTGCGCGTGCGGCAACCCACTGGTTCGCCGAGGGCCGATTCCAGATCGACTTCAAATTATTCGAAAAATAGTTTGAACGCTGGTGCGCAGGCGTGCAACTCAATATCCGAGAAGCACACTTGCTCTCAAGCCCAAGTCTCCAACCTTTCAACCTTCTTTAAGGAACACATCATGAACATCCAAGACCTCGCCCTGGCCCAAGAACTCAGCCGTGACGAACAAGCCGCCGTGCGCGGCGGCGACGCCAGCAACACCGTGCTGGCCCTGATGGCCGGTTCGGCGCTGGTGAACGGCGGCGCCGGTGTCAGCATTGGCAGCCCGGTCGTGCAAGCCAACCCGCAATCGCAGACCATCACCCCGACGGCAACGGACGTCGATGTCGACACCAAGATCGCCAACGTGCTGCAGTCGGCGAACACACTGCTCGGCCAGTTCTAAGCCCTCCCGCTCAACCACCCCTTAGGAAAGCACATCATGAACATCCAAGACCTCGCCCTGGCCCAAGAACTCAGCCGTGACGAACAAGCCGCCGTGCGCGGCGGCGACGCCAGCAACACCGTGCTGGCCCTGATGGCTGGTTCGGCGCTGGTGAACGGCGGCGCCGGTGTCAGCATTGGCAGCCCGGTCGTGCAAGCCAACCCGCAATCGCAGACCATCACCCCGACGGCAACGGATGTCGATGTCGACACCAAGATTGCCAACGTGCTGCAGTCGGCGAACACACTGCTCGGCCAGTTCTAAGCCCTCCCGCTCAACCACCCCTTAGGAAAGCACATCATGAACATCCAAGACCTCGCCCTGGCCCAAGAACTCAGCCGTGACGAACAAGCCGCCGTGCGCGGCGGCGACGCCAGCAACACCGTGCTGGCCCTGATGGCCGGTTCGGCGCTGGTGAACGGCGGCGCCGGTGTCAGCATTGGCAGCCCGGTCGTGCAAGCCAACCCGCAATCGCAGACCATCACCCCGACGGCAACGGATGTCGATGTCGACACCAAGATTGCCAACGTGCTGCAGTCGGCGAACACCTTTCTCGGCCAGTTCTGAGCACAAGCGGAATCCGTGCGCGGCGAAAGTCGTGCACGGCCCCACCCACCCACCCCTTAGGAGAACTCCCATGAACATCAAAGACCTCGAACTGAGTCACGAAATGAGCCGTGAAGAGCAAGCTGCAGTGTGCGGCGGCGACGGATCGAACGGCGTGCTCGCCCTGATGTCTGGCTCGACGCTGCTGAACGGCCCCACCGGCGTGAGCATCGGCAGCCCCACCATCCAGGTCAACCCGCAGATCCAGACCATCGTTCCCACGGCAACGGACATCGGCCTCGACCTCAACATCGCCAACATCCTGCAGTCGGCGAACTCCCTGGTGGCCCAGGGCTAAGGGCCGGCGTTGCCGCCGTGCAGCGCAAGTTGCTCGGCGACACGCCCGAAGGTCAGTGAGGTGGCACCGGTTGCACCCTCACCTTCGGTACCGCCTCACTCCATTTTCACTGCGCGACCCAAGCCAACGAGACACCGCCATGATCACCATCACCGACCTCCCCCTCAGTCGCGCTCTGGATGTCAGAGCCATGTCGTCGTTGCGGGGCGCAGGCGGCGCGCCTTGGGTCTTCGCATTCCGGCCCTTCGTTGAACCTGTTGCCAACCTCGGTTCGGTGGTCAACTATTTCCAGATCAACAACACCTACATCGACAAGCTAGTCAATCAGACCACGGTCCTCAACATCGAAAACTCGGGCGACAACGCCAACCTCACCGCCGTCTTGATTGGCAGCCAGGGCGCCTGAGGCGCGAGCGTGCATGCCGTACCAACCGCCGAACACCACGGGCGACATGACCCCTGCCGAGCCTGGTGCCGATGGTGCGGGCCGCGCGAACGAGTTCCACTGGACGTCGGCCTCGTGTTCGCACCCCGGCCGGGTGCGCGAGGTCAACGAAGACGCCTGCCTCGAACAACCCCACTGCAAGGTCTGGGCCGTCGCTGACGGCATGGGCGGCCACGCCTTGGGCGAGTTCGCGAGCCGCCTGGCCATCAGGAGCCTGATGGATCTGGTGGACCCGACCAAAGCGGCGGCAAGCCTGCAAGCGATCGTCGCGACCGCTGACGAGCGTCTGCAGCAAACCAACCGCCGCCTGCGTGCCGAAGCTGCGCGGCGCGACGTGCCGATCATCGGCACCACCATCGCCGTGCTGCTCGCCGCCGGGCGCCATGGCGCCTGCGTGTGGGCCGGCGACAGCCGCATCTACCGCTTTCGGGCGGGGCGGCTCCAACAGATCACACGCGACCACAGCCAGCTCGAAGCCGTGCGGTCGCAGCACGTGGGAACCTCGGACGACACGCTGGTTCGGCCGCCGCCGAACGTGATCACGCGCGCCATCGGCGGTGATGAAGCGCTGGAGCTCGACAGCGTCACTCTCGACGTGCTCGACGGCGACCTGTTCCTGCTGTGCAGCGACGGCCTGAGCAACGAGGTCAGCGAAGTGGCCATCGCGCAAGCGCTGCTGCACGGCGGTTGCAAGCTGGCGTGCCAGACCCTGCTGGACCTGGCGCTCGAACGCGGCGCCCACGACAACGTCACTGCAGTGGTCGTGCGTGCCGACGACCTGAGCAGCCCGGACCGAACGACGCCGCATCCGGTTTTAAATCCGCATTCCCTCTAGAGCGGATTTCAAGATAACTGAAGGCAACGAATTTTTTGAAAGACAAGAAGTCCAAGAAGGATGTCAGCAAAGCAATGGTGCAATCATGGCTGCTCCCTATTCTCTGGATTTACGCCGTAAAGTCGTGCAGGCGTTGCGAACGCCCGGGTCAATCGCAACGCGCGGTGGCCGAATTCTTTGGCGTGAGCCTGTCGTTTGTCGAAGGACTGCTGCGCCGGGTGCGCCGCAGCGGTGAACTGGCCCCGCCGCGCCAGCGTCCAGGGCCTCACGCCAGGATTGACCCGACGGGGTGCCAGCGGCTGGCGCACTGGCTCCAAGAGCAGCCCGACCTGACGCTGGTCGAACTGGCCGAGCATCTCCAGACCGATGGCCGCCCGGCGGTGAGCACGCCTACCCTGTGCCGGGCGCTGCAGCGCCTGGGGCTGCGGCGAAAAAAAAGACCGTACACGCCTCAGAGCGCGACACAGCGCAGGTACGTCAGGCTCGCCGCCAGTACTGGCAGGGCATTGCCCGGCATGCCCCCGCGCGGCTGAAGTTTGTGGACGAATCGGGCGTGAACATCGCGATGACGCGCCGCTACGGGCGTGCCCGGCGCGGCCAGCGCGTGCATGACGCGGTGCCGAAAAACTGGGGCCGCAATGTAACGGTGCTGGGCTCGCTGTCGTGCCAAGGGCTCGAAGCCGTGATGACGATCGAGGGCGCCACCGATGGGGCCGTGTTTTTTGCGTATGTCAGCCAAGTGCTGGCGCCCACGCTCAAGCCGGGCGATGTGGTGGTGATGGACAACTTGGGCGCGCACAAGGTGGACGGCATCCGCAGCGCCATCGAAGCCAGGGGCGCTGCCTTGATGTATTTGCCACCCTATTCGCCCGACTACTCACCCATCGAGCCGTGCTGGTCCAAACTCAAGACATACCTGCGCGCCATCAAGGCCCGTACCCTGGAAGCGCTGGATCAAGCACTTGCGCATGTCATCGACACGGTGACCGCCTCCGACGCAAAAGAATGGTTCAAGCATTGCGGGTATGCCTTTCACTAACTTGAAATCCGCTCTAGAGAAATCACCCTGGCTGGCAAGCACGGCGCTCAAGGTACCTGGCAGTTTTTGCTACTGAATTTATAGCTGCTTGCGCATGCCAGCCGTGCGCAATAGGCATATTTGGTGCTGAAAGCCGTTTGCCGGTCAAAACGGATGCGCTCTGGACTGCCCCATTGCAGACGTTCATGGCCGGTAGGCAAGTTTCCTCACGCAGCGCTCAGCTGCTTGTGCACCAGCTCGTAGTACATGCCGCGGCGCTCGACCAGCTCGTCATGCCGCCCCTGCTCGACGACTTTGCCTTCATAGAGCACGACAATCTTGTCGGCGTGCATGATGGTGCTCAGCCGGTGCGCGATGACCACCGCGGTGCGGCCCTTCAGGATGTCGCCCATGTTGGCGATGATGTTGCTCTCGGATTGGGTGTCCAGCGCAGAGGTCGCCTCGTCGAACACCAGCAGCCGCGGGTCGTGGTACAGCGCGCGGGCGATGCACAGGCGCTGCACCTGTCCGCCCGACAGGCCCATGCCGCGCTCGCCCACCACCTGCTCGTAGCCGAGCGGCAGTTTGCTGATGAAGCCGTGCGCATCGGCCCGCTTGGCCACTTCTTCGATGCGGCGCCGGTCGGGGCTGGTGTCGCCGCTGGCGATGTTCTCGGCGATGGTGCCCGAGAACAGCAGGTTGCTCTGCATCACATAGCCGACCTGCGCGCGGAAGTACTCCTTGTCGATCACGTTGATGTCGTAGCCGTCGACCGTGAGCTTGCCGTCAGTGGGCGGGTAAAAGCCCACCAGCAGCTTGGCCAGTGTGGTCTTGCCCGAGCCGCTGCGGCCGACGATGGCCACCAGTTCGCCTGGCTTGATTTCAAGGCTGATGTTCTGCAGCACGTAGGCTTCTTCGTCGCCGCCGTAGCGGAAGTACACACCGTCGAGCTTGATGTCGCCCTGCAGGTCGGGCAACGCAACGCGCGAGGCCACGTCCTCGGGCTTCTGTTCAGGCTCGATGTCGAGCACGTCGCCCAGGCGCTCCATCGCGACGGCGGCGTCGTTCAGCATGCTCCACAGCCCGACCATCCCCATCAGCGGCGCGAGCACGCTGCCCATCAGCGCGTTGAAGGCGATCAGCTGGCCGATCGTCAGCTCGCCCGAGAGCACCAGGCTGGCGCCGGCCCAGAGGATGGTCACCGTGGTGGCAGCGTTGAGCAACTGCCCGGCCAGGCCGACCCGGATGTTGAACGCCTGGGCGCGGAACTGGACTTCAAGCGCCTTGGCGTACTTCTTCTCCCACTTCAGCCGCACCGGCCGCTCGATGCCCATGCCCTTGACGGTTTCCACGCCGCCGAGCACTTCCATCAGGTACGACTTGGCGTCGGTGGAGGCACCGAACACTTCGCGCGCATAGGCCTTGACCTTGGGCGTCACCAGCACGGTCAAGGCGAGGATCGGAATCACGAACCCGATCAGCAGCAGCGTCAGCTTCACGTTGTACAGAAACAGCACCGTGAAGTAGATGAAGATCATCAGCAGGTTGAGCACCGTGGTCACGGTCGACTCGGTGAGGAACGCGCGGATCGTCTGGTTCTCCTGGAAGCGCGCGAAGATGTCGCCCGTCTTGCGCTTGCCGAAGAACGAGTAGGGCAGCGACAGCGTGTGCCTGAAGAACTGCGACATCATCGTGAAGTCGAGCTTGCGCACCATGAAGTTCCCCAGCGCGGCGCGGATCGTCGCCATCAGCTGGGTGAACACCTGCGAGATGATCAGCCCGCTGATCAGCAGGTGCAGCAGGCTCACGTTCTGGTGCACGATCACGCCGTCCAGGATGTTCTGGATGATCATCGGCGGCACGATGCCCAGCATCTGGATGACGAAGGTCGCCAGGATTAGGTGCAGCAGGATCTTCTTGTGCGGCACCAGGTAGCGTGCAAACCGCACCCAGGGCGAGCGCGATGCGGCCGTCTCAGCCGCCGCCTGGTTGCGGGTGAAGACCAGGCTGGTGCCGCTCCAGCCGCGTTCGAACTCTTCGAGGCTGAGCTTCCTGAAGCCCAGGGCCGGGTCCGCCACCCACACGTGCCGGTCGGAAACCCCATACACCACGACGTAGTGGTAGCCCTCCCAGTGCACGATCAGCGGCAGGTCGAAGCCGCGCAAGTTGTCGAACGTGCACTTGACGCCGCGCGTCGTGAAGCCGAGCGATTCGCCGGTGCGCGCCAGGCTGTCCAGCGTCGCGCCCTGCGTCGTCACGTTGGCCATCTCGCGCAGCTTGCCCAAGGTCATTTCGATGCCGTGGTGTTTGCAGATCATCGCCAGGCAGGCAGCGCCGCAGTCCATCTGCTCGGCTTGCTGGACCCAGGCGAAGCGCCGGATCACCTTCTCGCCGAGTTCGGGGCGGGATTGCAGGTCGAGCAGCAATGGCTTCTTGCGGCGCTGGGCCAGCTTTTTGTGGCGCTGCAGCTCGCGGTCGAGGGTGCGAATGCGTTCCTCCAGCGCCTCGCGCAGCTTCGGGTTGCGCTCCAGGATGAAGACAACGGTCTTCTCCGGAATGACCAGCAACGCGGTGTCGGTGGCGGCGACCGCCGACGTGAATTGTTCCTGGCGCAGCAGACAGGCCTTCTCGCCGAACGTGTCGCCCTGGCGCAGGGTGGCGAGCGTGTAGTCCGTGCCGTCCTCGTGGCGCACCAGGCGCACCTCGCCGTGGCGCACCACGTACAGCCGGCGGTCTTCGCGCGAGTCCTGCTTCAGGATCTCTTTTCCGGCGCCGACCTGCTTGGCGCCGACGCTGCGGATCAGCTCTTCGAGTTCGTCTTTGTCGACCTTGCCCCGCAGGTCGAACCATTTGCTGATCAACCCGCCAGCGGAGCCGATCGCCACGCGGCCGGCGACGAACGCGCGCGCCGCTGGGTTGGCGGCAATCATCGGCGCGATCACCTCGCGCGGGATGAACAGCAGCTCGGTCTTGCCCGAGGCACGCACCGACGATTCGTGCCGGTACTCGCGAAGCATCACGATCTCGGCAAAGACATCGCCCGCCTTGCGCACGCCCAGGCTGACTTCCTTGCCGCGCTCCTCGACGAAGACGCGGATCGAGCCGGATTTGACGATGAACATGCCATCGGCGGCGTCGCCGGCGCTGCAAACGGTGTCTCCGAACGCCAGCAGGCGCGGCTGCGCGGCTTCTGCCAGTCGTTCAAGGTCGTTGCGCGTCAGCGCCGAAAGCAGGTCGATCGAGGCCAGAAACTCGGCGCGCGACTTTGTTTCTTGCGTATTCATAAGTTCATAGCGTTAACAGGCCCTAGAGCGCATTCGTTTTAACCGGCAAACGATTTTTCTAGTATTAAATATGTGTTTTGCGCATATCTGGTATGCGCAAGCAGCTATAAATTCAGTAGTAAAAATCATCAAAAACTTTGAGCGCTGCGATGACCAGTCAGGGTGACTACGCGCTAGCCCGCTTCAACGCGGTGCTCCTGCGCCTGCGCTTGCAACCAGGCCTGGCGCAGCAGGCGCCGCACCTCGGTTGCCGTAGCGTCGTCGAGTTGCGCCGGATGCTTCGCGTTCAGCCGGAAGATCTCGAATGCCGAGCGGTCCGCCGACGCAAACGGCCCGAGCAGGTCTCCGACGGCGGCATTGAACAGCTTGGCCTCGACATCGCTGTGCAGTGACCCGCGCGCCACCTTGCCGAGCGAGCCTCCATGCTCGCGGCTGTCGGCGATCGAGTGCTCGCGCGCCATCTCGACAAAGCTGTCCGGGTCGTCGTGCAGCACCGCCATCATCTCCTTGGCCTTGCCTTCGGCGTCCAGCACGATGAGGCTCACCTCGATGGCGTCGAAGCGGGGCGAGTTCAACTTGAAGTAGCCCTGCACCGCCGTGTCGCTGCAGACCTGCTGCATCATCTTTTCCTGGTACAGGCTGTCGGCGATGAAGGCCTCGAACTCGTCCAGGCTGACCCGCAGGGCGTCGAGGTGTTTGTTGGTATCCGACGCGCGGTGCAAGCCGCGCACGCGACGAAACTGGTCGGCGCGCTCCTGGACTTCGGGCTCGGACACTTGGATGCCTTGCTTCTTGGCGGCAAGCACCGTGAGCCGGTCCGTCACGAGTTGCTCGACGAGCCCGTCGAACTTGCCGCTCAGCTTCAGGTTTCGCAGGAACTCGTCCACATCAATGGGGTGGCCGTCGATCTTCACGATGGGGGTCATAGGGTTGGCTCCTTTGCAATCGAACAATCAAAAAGACGGGTCGCTGGCCTCAGCCGCCGATCTGTCGGAACGGGTCCAGCGCAATGTCGATCAGGCGGCGCGCGCGCACCACGACTTCGACCGTCGCCGTCATGCCGTAGCGAATCGGGTACTTGATGTCTGCCACGAGATAGTGATCGCGCTCTAGCGACGCGCGTGCTTCGTACACCGGCTGCTTGGTCTGCTGCGATGGCTTGGTGGTTGGAGAGATGGATTCCAGCGTGCCGTTGATGACCCCGTAGCGTTGGTACGGAAAGGCGCTGAACTTGAGCCTGACCGGCAGGCCTTCGCGCAGGAAGGCGCGGTCGTGCTCGGCAACCTCGACCTTCACCACCGAGCGTGAGTTGCTCGGCGCAATGCCGCCCAGCGGCATGTTGGCCTGGATCTTGTCGCCGGGCTGCGTGGACGTGAGGTCGGTGATGACGCCGGACACCGGCGCCACGATCTGCAGGAAGTTGTCCTTGTCGATGTTGTCGAAGCGAATGCGGGTCGCGGCGTCGGCCTGCGCGCGCGCGGCCTGCAACTGCAGCCGCAGCTTCTCTTCGGCACTGGCGAGTTCGCTTGCGGCGGCCTCGTACTCCAGCCGAAGCTTCTTGAGTTGTTCGCCGCTGGTCTCGATCACGGCCTGGGCCTGCGAAAGGTCCTGGCTCTGCCGGGCGCTCAGTTCACCGACCCGGGATTGCGCCACCCGGTAGGCATTCTCGGCCGCGAGCAGTGCGTTGCGCTTGCTTTCGACCTGCAGTTGCGACACCCCGCCGCCGCCGGGTACTGCAAACACGCGCTCGAACTTGTCCGCCTCGGCCTTGGCTGCATCGCGCGCGCTGCGAGCGTCTTCGACGTTGGTGCGCGCCTCGCTGGCCTGCGCCCGCTGCGCATCCGACAGCCGGCTGGTGCCGAGCGCGATTCGCTTCTGGTGTTGCTGCTCTTCAAGCTCCATCGCCTGCCGCAAGGTTGCCGCCTTGCGCTCCAGCAGCGCCTTCTTCTCCGGGAACTGCCGCCATTCCCGCTCCGCGTTGTCCAGCTTCAACTGGGCCTGCTCGGCGCTGGCCGCAGCCTCGATGGCGCCCCGGGCGTTGAGCCGGGCCAGCACGTCGCCCTTGGACACCGGCTGACCCTCGGCGGCGTAGAGGTTGACCAACTCGCCGTCGACCGGCGCGTAAAAGCGCCTGACTTCGGAAGCGGGCACCAGCGTGCCTTGTGCCGTGACGATCACGTCGGCCCGCCCGATGAACGACCAAGCCAGCGCTGCCAGCACCAGCGCGATCATCGTGTAGATCACGGCGTGCAGCACACGCCAGGGCTCCGCGGTCAGGATCGCGATGCCCTCGGTGCTGTGGTCGCTGAGCGCATCGGCCAGCGGAATGAGGCGGTTGGCGGCAGTCATGGGCTCGCGTCTCCCAGCAGTGCCAGCTTGGATTTCAACAGCTCCGGCTCAAGTACGTTGCGCAGGTCTTGCAGCGCGCTGCGCTGCGCCTTAGCTTCGGCCTTGATCTCGTCGCGGATCGCGGTCCACCGCTCGGCCCCGGCCGCGTCCACTTGCGCGTAGACCTGCGTGCTCTGGTTCGCGTACCGGCTGGCTTCGGACAGCAGGCGGGCGCGTGTTCGGAACAAGCTCGAGATCGTCGTTTCGATCCGTTGCGAGGCTTCGATGGGGCCGGTGTTCCGATACTCCTGCCACAGCGTGCGCGCGCGGTTCAGGTTGTCCTGCGCGCGGGCCATCACCTGGTCCTTGTGCTGCTCCAGGTCCGCCTGGGTGGCGCGCGCGAAGTAGACGTCTTCGTCGGCATCGAGCGATTCGCGGAACGCCAGCAATTGTTCCACGTAGCCGCTGGTGGTACTGCTGGCACGCGCCTGCTGCAGTGACCCAAAGCGCGCCATGACAGTCTGCTTGCGCTCCAGCGCCTTCGCGGCAGCCTCGGCCCACGGACCCACTGCCATCTTCTGCAGGCCAGCCAGCGCCTGACTGGCCTGGCCGTCTTTCCAGGCCTGCGTGGCGGCTTCGTACTGCCGTACCAGGTCGGCTGGCGCAAGCTGCCCGCTGGTTGCCAGTGTGCGATAGCTCTGCTGAAACGGCGGCGTCGTGAAGCGCGCCTTCAGTTGCAGCGCAAACAAGCGGCCGGACTGGCCGGATGGGCGACCACGCGCTTCGCGCCGGATCTCGATGTACCGCGCCAGATCGCCGCGCACGCCGTCGAGCCCGCCGAGGTGGGGGTACTTCTCGGCGGTTTCTTGCAGAACGGGCACGAGCGCCTCGGGGTTGTCGCGGCCCAACTCGGTGGCAATGGCGGCCTTCAGCCTGTCGATCGCTGCCAGATACACCATGGCCTCGCTTTGCAGCTTGCGCAGATGGGTGAGCATCTCGCCGTACGGGCCGCTGAACTGCGGCACGTGCGCCGCGACTCGGGCCAGGGTGCGCTGGTGCTCGCTCGTGTTGTCGTTCCAGTGCGCCAACAGCGTCTCGATGCCGTCTTCGTCGGCGTAGATGCGGATGGGTGCTTCGGGCCCGCCGCGGGTGCTGACCAGGCGTTCGAAGTTGCCCAGCCACGCCAGCTCGGCCACGATGGGGTGCAGGTCGGGGTTGCGAACGCCGAGTTCGGACAGGGCGCCGAGGGCGGCCTGGGCGCCGTCGAAGTCGCGCATCTGCAGTTTCGCCAGCCAGGGCGGCACGTTGGCCTTCAACGCGGCTTCGGTGGCCAGCGCCTTCAAGTCGACGTCGCCGGGACGCTGTTCGAGCAGCCGGTTCACCAGCACCGAGGCCTGCGCGTAGTCGCCGCGCTCCACCACATTCTTCAGCTGGCGCTCGTCGGCGCCCCAGAGCATGGCCGTCAGCGCGATGGCGCCCAGCACGGCCACCAGCGCGGCAGCCTTCCACGCACCCCGGCGCGAATCTGCGGGCTCATCGTTGGTGACGAGCGTCGAGAGTTCAGACAACAGCAGCAGCACCCGGCCGCGCGGCCGGCGCTTGGCGGCGTGCTCGTTGTCGGCCGTGGCAGCGGCGACGGGCACGATCGCGCCACTTGGAGACTCGGTGTCGCTCGACGCCTGGTCAACGCAAAAGATGTCGAGGAACGAGGTGGGGGCGACGATGAAGGTCGTTTTCTCCGACGCCCCGGGTTGCCGCGCGGCGGGCTCGCTGGCCTGCGGTGGGTTGTTTGGCATGGTGCGCGTGGCTGCTGGCGCCGGCTCGGTGCAGGGCTCTCTCGTGATGCCCACGCGATAGGTGAAGTGGTCGCCGCCGAAGGCAACCAGCACACCGTCTTGCAGCGGCACCGCGTGCTCCTGCAAGCGCAGGCCGTCAACGAAGGTGCCGTTGGTGCTGGCAAGGTCTTCGATGCAGACGTCGCTTCCTTTTTGGAAGATGTGCGCCTGCCGGCGCGACAGGTAGCTCACCTGCCGGGCATGTGCCTCCTGGTGACCGGAGAACAGGGCATCGGCCTTGCTCACCAGGAACGGAAAGCGCGTGATGACAATGGTGTCCAGGCCCGAGTGGACGGACTCGGGCGTCAGCGTGAGCGTGAGGCTTCCCGCCGGCCGGGTCTTCTGGGCGCGCGGCGCGATCTGCACGCGGTACGACAGCACGCCGCCGAAGCCGATCTCGTCGCCGTCGTGCAGTTGCTGCGGCGTCTGCTCAAGGACGATGCGGTTGACCGTCGTGCCGTTGCTGCTCTCCAGATCGACCACATAGACGCTGCCTGCCTCGCAGAAGATCCGGGCGTGCCGGCGCGACAGCATCACGACGATGTCGTCTTGGTAGGTCGCGAAAGGCTGCTCGGCGCGGCCCACGGCGAGCATGCCGTCGACGCGGATCTCCCCCAGCTCGGGCCGGGACAGCGGCTTGAGCACAATGTCGAGGTCATTCCCCGCCGCCACCTGCGATGCGTTCAGGGGCGCCTCGCCCCGCAGCGCACACTCAGTCGCTGGCATTTGCGACCTCCACGGCGGCCCAGCCACCCCCGAGCGCCTTGTAGAGCGTGACCGTGTCGGCGAGGACCTGCTGGTGGCTCGCGAGCAGCGCTAGCTGGGCCGCAAGCAGCGACCGCTCGTTCTCGAACACCTCGAGCTGCGAAATGAGGCCGGCCGCAAGCTGCACCGTGCTCCCGGCAGCGACCTGCCGCAGCTCATTGACCTGCAACTGCAGCTGCTCTTTTTGCTGCCGGTGGGCGTCGAGGTTCACGAGCGCGTTCTCGGCATCCTCGAACGCGGCGACCACGGTGCGGCGGTATTCCTGCTCGGCGACCTGCACCTGGGCCTCGCTGGTCTTGGCGCGCGCCTTGATGGCGGGATTCAGTGCGGGAATGTTGATGCTCGGCGCGAGCCCGAACGTGAAGGACTTGAGCAAATCGCCGAGCGCGAAGCTGGCCGAGCCGCCGCGGCCGGACAGGCTGATCGAAGGCAGTTGTGCGAGCTTCGCCTGCCCCATCAGGTCATGGGCCACGAGCACGCGGAACTCGGCCGCGATAACGTCGGGCCGGCGCGCCAGCAACTGCGAAGGCAAGCCAGTGGGCACCCCGGGAACCTGCACCCGGTCCTGGAGGCGGCCCACAGGCACCTTGAGCTCTCCGGCCGGCAGGCCGAGCAGGGTGGCCAGCGCGTTCTCGGACACGTTGCGAAAGCGCACCAGCTCCAGCAATTCCTTGGTCAGCCGGGCGGTTTCTGCACGTTGGCGCAGCACCTGCGTGGCGGGCACGAGGCCGTTGTTGCGCATCGTCTCGAAGATGCCCAGGATCTGCTGGTTCTTGGCCAGCGCGCGTTGCTGGTGGTCGATCTGCTCGTCAAGTTGAAGGATCTGGAAGTACGTGATCGAGACGCTGGACACCAGCGTCAGGTAGCCGGCGCGCCAGTCCGCCTCGGTCGCCTTGAACTCGGCGGTCTGCGCCTGGACGCCCTTGCTGACCTTGCCCCAAACGTCGATGTCCCAGTTCACCTGGGCACCCAGGCTGAACTGCTTGCTCAAGCGCTGCCCGGTGCTTTTCTCCAGGCTGGCGCCCGCGCCGATGTCCACCGTCGGCTGCCCGCCCGCGCGGGCCTCGGCGATCTGCAGGCTGGCCACGTCGATACGGGCTGCCAGGATCTTCAAGTCGAAGTTAGCCGCAATCGCCTTGGCCACGAGCGAGTCCAGATAGGGGTCCCGGAACTCGGTCCACCACTGCATTGAAATCGTGTCGGAAGCGGACACGGCGGACTCCGAAGGCCGGGACCAGGAGGACTTCGCGGGGGCCTCCGGGCGCTTGTATTCGGAAACGTGGACATCCGCGCAACCGCACAGCAGGGCCGCACACAGGCCTGAGAGAAGAATCATCTGGTTCATTGCGCCCTCTGCTCAATAGTTGGACTTGCCGACGGGAGCTCCTGACGCGGGATTCGTAGCTTCACATCGCCGGAGCTTGTCGCCACTCTGAGTTGCGGCCGGTGCCAGAACGGTTCATGCCTTTTTCGTCGCCGTCACTATGTGCCTTAGTGGGGCGAAGGGCGAGAGTCGACTCTCGGGGCCAGCGGTAACTCTATGCAGAACGCCAGGCGCTGTCAAGGCGCTTTAAACAGCCGTGCGAAGTCACTCCCTCATCCATCGTTCCAACCGCTTCGGAAAGAAACGCGTCGGTTTGCGAGAGAATGTGAACCGCCTTGCCGAACGCGGCAACTCATGGCCTGTAGCGAACAAGACCATGGATTCGGCAGGATCTTTCTTGCCTGCAGGAGTGATGATGATGAATCTGACGAACTGGACGACGCGGTTTCAGGCGGGCAATGCCCGGAGTTGCGAAAGGCAACCCGACGGGCAAGGCAGCGAATCGGGCAGCGCCGATGCGCAAGTCGCACCGGCCCAGCCCGCCGCACCGCGCTCGCTGGTTGGCCGCCGCGTTGGCGCCTACCTCATCGGCAAGCGGCTCGGAGCGGGCGGCGTCGGAGAGGTGTTCAAGGGCGTCGACGTGATGCTCAAGCGCGAGGTCGCGATCAAGGTGCTGCACCCCGAGTTTGCGTCCGACCCGCTCTTCGTCGAGCGCTTCAGCCGCGAGGCGCAGCTCCACGCGCAGCTCAGCCACCCCAACGTCGCCACCGTCCATGCCTTTGTGCACGAAGGCGACCATCAATTCATGGTCATGGAATACGTGGCCGGGATCTCGCTGGACGAGTTCGTCCGCTCCGGCGGTCCGGTGCCGGTCGGGCGGGCGCTAAGCATTTTTCGGCGGGCGCTCGACGGCATCGAGCATGCGCACCGCAACGGCATCGTGCACCGGGACATCAAGCCGGCCAACATCATGGTGGCCGACAGCGGCGCGGTGAAGGTCATGGACTTCGGCATCGCCCGCGCGCTCGACAGCCAGGAGCACCTCACGCGCCACGGGCAGGTCGCGGGCACGGCCAAGGCGATGGCGCCCGAGCAGATCCGCGGCGCCGAGGCCGATGTCCGTTCCGACATCTATTCGCTGGGCATCGTGCTGTACACGTTGCTGGCCGGCCGGGCGCCGTTCGACGCCGACAGCGACATCGCGTTGATGAAGGCCCAGCTGGAACAAGCACCGCCGCCGCTAAGCGCGCTCGCTGCCGACGTGCCGCCCGAGGTGGAGGCCGCGGTGATGCGGGCGCTGCAAAAGGACCCGTCCGCCCGCTTCCAGAGCGTGGGCGAGTTTTCGCGTGCGCTCGATGCCAGCGCCAGCGCCAGCGCCGAAGCCGACGCGACGGCGGCGATGCCACGGCCGTCGCGCGCGCCAACGATGTCGAGAACGGCCCTGAATCCCGCGCTGGGCCACGGGCAAGGACAGCCGCAAGGCGCGGCGGAACGCCCGACAGCGAAGGACTTCGCTGCCGCGGCCACCGCGGTGCGGCCCCTGCCTGCGGCGGCTGCGCGGCGCAAGCTGCCGCAGCTCAACCGCCGTGCCGCCATGATCGCGTTGGCGCTTTGCGCACTGGTGGCCGGCGCGGTCATCCTGATGCCGCGCACGCTGCCACGCGCGGCGCTCCCTGCCCTGCCGCCGCAACCCGTCGCCCCGCAGGCGGCAGCCCCGGTCGAACGCGTGGCGGTCGCGCCGGTAGCGGCCACGCCAGAACCGGCCGCCTCTGCGGTCGTGCAGCCGACACAGCCGCCAGCGCAGGACGAAACCGTGGTGCCACGCACCTTGGCCATCGTTCCTCTGGGCTCCGACGGCCACTTCAAGCCTGGCGAGCGCATTCGGCTGCAGGTCATCGCGAGCCACGATGCGCACGTTTACTGCTATCTGCAGGACGAGACAAAGCGCATCATGCGCTTCTATCCGAACCGCTTCCGTAAGAGCGCCCTGGTGATGGCGGCCGCGCCGCTGGAGATCCCGGGCCCGATGCGCTTCGAGATTCTGGCGAACACGCGCAACGTGACGGAGACGATTGCCTGCTTCGCGAGCGAGCGCGACCTCATGGACCAGCTGCCGTCAGAGGTGGTCGGCACCGACTTCGCGAGGCTTCCGGTCACCTCGCTCGACCAGGTGCGAAGCGCTTTTGCGCGCGGTGGCGCCGACAAGCTGGCCGAAGCCAGCTTCCTGGTTCAGTCAAGTAGTCCGCTTGTCCGTCGGCCTGTCGCGGCCGAACCCGGGCGGATAGAGCACATTCGTTTTAACCAGCAAACGAATTTTTAGTATCAAATAGGCCGCTTGCGCATGCCTAGAGCGGATTTCAAGTTAGTGAAAGGCATACCCGCAATGCTTGAACCATTCTTTTGCGTCGGAGGCGGTCACCGTGTCGATGACATGCGCAAGTGCTTGATCCAGCGCTTCCAGGGTACGGGCCTTGATGGCGCGCAGGTATGTCTTGAGTTTGGACCAGCACGGCTCGATGGGTGAGTAGTCGGGCGAATAGGGTGGCAAATACATCAAGGCAGCGCCCCTGGCTTCGATGGCGCTGCGGATGCCGTCCACCTTGTGCGCGCCCAAGTTGTCCATCACCACCACATCGCCCGGCTTGAGCGTGGGCGCCAGCACTTGGCTGACATACGCAAAAAACACGGCCCCATCGGTGGCGCCCTCGATCGTCATCACGGCTTCGAGCCCTTGGCACGACAGCGAGCCCAGCACCGTTACATTGCGGCCCCAGTTTTTCGGCACCGCGTCATGCACGCGCTGGCCGCGCCGGGCACGCCCGTAGCGGCGCGTCATCGCGATGTTCACGCCCGATTCGTCCACAAACTTCAGCCGCGCGGGGGCATGCCGGGCAATGCCCTGCCAGTACTGGCGGCGAGCCTGACGTACCTGCGCTGTGTCGCGCTCTGAGGCGTGTACGGTCTTTTTTTTCG
Organism: Polaromonas hydrogenivorans; assembly: GCF_040105105.1. Taxonomy (GTDB): domain Bacteria; phylum Pseudomonadota; class Gammaproteobacteria; order Burkholderiales; family Burkholderiaceae_C; genus Polaromonas; species Polaromonas hydrogenivorans. The sequence goes on from NZ_CP157677.1 coordinate 27,211, forward strand.
CCGCAGCCCCAGGCGCTGCAGCGCCCGGCACAGGGTAGGCGTGCTCACCGCCGGGCGGCCATCGGTCTGGAGATGCTCGGCCAGTTCGACCAGCGTCAGGTCGGGCTGCTCTTGGAGCCAGTGCGCCAGCCGCTGGCACCCCGTCGGGTCAATCCTGGCGTGAGGCCCTGGACGCTGGCGCGGCGGGGCCAGTTCACCGCTGCGGCGCACCCGGCGCAGCAGTCCTTCGACAAACGACAGGCTCACGCCAAAGAATTCGGCCACCGCGCGTTGCGATTGACCCGGGCGTTCGCAACGCCTGCACGACTTTACGGCGTAAATCCAGAGAATAGGGAGCAGCCATGATTGCACCATTGCTTTGCTGACATCCTTCTTGGACTTCTTGTCTTTCAAAAAATTCGTTGCCTTCAGTTATCTTGAAATCCGCTCTAGTATGCGAAATAAGCTATAAATTCAGTAGCAAAAATCTTGAGCGTCCTGATTGCCAGTCAAGAGGATTGCGCGCTAGTCGACGATCCGGCCGCTGCGGGTCTTCGCCCCTGAGAGATCGACGTTTTGCGGCAAGTCCTTGACGTTGATGAGCGCCGCAGGAAGAACCTCCTGAGCCGAAATATAGAGAAAAATCCCCCTGACTGGCAATCACGGCGCTCTGGGCACCTGATAGTTATGCTACTAACTTTATAGCTGCCTTCGCACGTCCGCCATGCGCAAGAGGCCTATTTGATACTAAAAATTCGTTTGCCGGTCAAAGCGAATGCGCTCTAGCGGTAGTTTGTTGAACCATATAGGTCCCTGTCTGTCTAACTGGCAGGAGGGTTCACATCATGTCTGCTCGTCTTTCACGTCCTCCTGCCCCAGGATCCCTGGCAAGCGTTTGCGGTGCAGTTCGACCCTTTGCTCCAGACGCCGGCCCAGCGCCATGGCTTTCGATGCGTATTTGTCCGGATTGCTGCTCCCGCGCGACCGGTCCAAAACACTGACCGCGCTGGTCGGCGCCGAGCCGCTGGTTCAGGCCCAGGCGGCCGAGGTGCAGCGGCTGCAGTTTTTCCTGTCCGAGGCCGCCTGGGACGCCGAAGCGATCAATGCGCGGCGCCTGGCGCTGCTGGCCGCCGAGCCGGCCACTGCCCCGTCGGCCAACGGTGTGCTGGTGATCGATGACACCGGAGACCGCAAGGAGGGTAGCGCCACCGACCATGTGGCGCGCCAGTATCTGGGCTCGGTCGGCAAGATTGACAACGGTATCGTGGCCGTGACCACGCTGTGGGCCGACGAGGCACATTACTACCCGCTGCATGTGGTGCCCTACACGCCCGAGAGGCGGCTAGCAGGGGGAAAGCAGGATCCGGCGTTTCGCACAAAACCGCAAATCGCGCTGGCCCTGGTCGAGCAGGCGCAGGCTGCGGGCATCCTGTTCAGCGCCATCGTATCGGACTGTTTTTACGGGGACAACAATGCCCTCGAAGCGGCGCTGCTCGAGCGCCGCCTGCCGCATGTGCTGGCGCGCCGCGGCGCGCTCGGGCGTGGCTGGGCGCCAGTGCAGGCGGACCATTCGTTCAAGGATGCGGCGCGCTCGCTGCCGTTGTGCGCCTGGAAAAAAGTAGTTCGCCGCTTTAGCGATGGCCACCCCGAGCGCTGGTGGGCGGCCGAGCTCACGCTGTTCGGCTATGGCCCTGACAGGCCGGTGCGCGCAGTGTGCGCCACGACCGATCGGCGCGCGCTGCCGGCCCTGTCCACCTGGTACCTCACCACCAACCTGCCCGCGCCGCTAGGCGAGGTCGTGCGGCTGTACGGACTGCGCAACTGGGTCGAGCAAAGCTACAAACAAATGAAGGACGAGCTCGGCTGGGCCGATTTCATGGTCAGAAGCGACCGGGCGATCCGCCGCCACTGGACGCTCGTGTGCTGTGCGTTTGCCTTTTGCTGGTGGATTGACGCCTTGCAAACCCGAGCGAGTGAGCCATCAATGCCAGCCGAGGCGCGGAAAAAAAACCAGCTGCCTCAAGGCGCGGCCGTGCTGGCCACGCCTGCTGCGCGCGGTGCGCGCCTGGCTGACCCCGGCGTACTGGCTTGCGCGCTGCTGGGCCGCCTTTGCCGGCACGGCCCCGCCAGCCGGACTCGCCGCGCTGCTTGGCGCCCTGAACGCCGGCCACGGGATTAACCTCTACCTTCGGCTTTAACAAACTACCGCTAGGCTCGGGCGGGCGCCCAAGGAAGTGCCGTAGCGCCAACAACACGCTGGCGGTGCGCATTGGCGGTGCCGGCCCCGTGCACTATCACGGCAACCCGGCAGTGACACGTTCCATCCGCGGCATCGGGTCGATCGAGAAAAATTGAACCGACCGGGCGCCTCGCGCAACCCATGGGCATCGACGAATCCAACGCCCAAGGAGCCCGAAATGACCCGCTACTTCGTCACCCTGGCCCTCGCCATCGCCGCCGCCCTGCTCACCCCTCAGGTGAAGGCCGAGAAGGTCGTCGTCTATCGTGAAGGGCAGCTGGTGAACCCGCAGGACGTGGCGGCCGTGCTCGGCAAGACCCGTTCGATTCACCTGCTCGACGATACGCCCGCAGTCCCGGCGAAGTCCACCACGATGGCGGCGGGTTCACTGGCGAAGACCGCGGCGAGTTCCCCGGCCTCTGCTCGCATTGCCCGTGATGACTCGAACGCCGACGCCTCGGCGCTGTCCCTGCCGGTACGCTTCGCCTTCGGCTCCGCTGACATCCTTCCGGCCGCACGGACCCAGCTCGACGCACTCGCCGCAGGCATCAAGCTGCTGGCGCCGGAAAGTACCGTCACGGTCGAGGGCCACACCGACGCCGTCGGCAGCGACGCCTACAACCTCGAGCTGTCCAGAGTCCGCGCCCGCGCCGTGCGTGACTATCTGGTGCAGCACCACGGCATCGACGCCGCACGCCTGAAGATAGTTGCATATGGCAAAGCCCGGCCGATCGAAGCCTCCGATCCGAACACCGCCCTGAACCGCCGCGTGCAGTTCCGCGGCTCCTGAACGCACACTCGCGACTACCCAGGGCTGTGCCATGGCCGCGTCGCGGCCGCCGCGCGACAGTGAAGGTCAAACAACCCAGCCAATTTACACAGCTTGGCCTCTTGTAGGGTACGTTTTTGAATGCATAGCCAATAAAATCATAAACTTGCGTCATTAACTGTCGAACTCGGGTTGCCCGCATGAGTCGCCGTCGCTTGCTCGCCTGTCTCGCTCTCGTACCTGTGTTGTGCAGAGGGGTATGCCATGCTCAACCGCAGGCCCAGGTCCAAACCCCCAGGCAACGCCGCGTCGCACTCGTGATCGGCAACGGGCGCTACCCCGAAATTCCGCTGAACAATCCCGAGCACGACGCTCGCCTGGTCGCGCAGACCTTGCGCAGTCTCGGTTTCGAAGTGGGCGAGTACCTCAATCTCAATGCCCGTGACTTCAAGCGCGTGCTGCGGGAATTCGCCCGCCGACTGGACGACGACCAGGTCGCGTCGGTCTTCTACTACGCCGGCCACGGCGTACAGATCGGCGGGCGCAACTACCTGCTGCCGGTCGACATCGCGCTGCGGGACGAAGCCGAAGTGCGCGACGAGGCCATTGATCTGCAGGAAGCGCTGCTCGCGCATGTTGACCGGGTGCGTCCACGCGCCCGCATCTTCGTCATCGACGCCTGCCGCAATGACCCCTTCGCGGCGCGCGGGCGGGCTTCGCCCCAGGCCAACGGCCTGGCCGAGATGACTGCGCCGGGCGCCCTCATCGCGTTTTCCGCAGCCCCGGGCGGAGTCGCCGAGGACGGCCCGGTCGGCGGCAACAGCATTTACACGCGTCACCTCGTCACCGAGCTGCGTACCGTTGGCATCGAAGTCGAGGAAATGATGAAGGCAGTACGCATCAAGGTGCTGCGCGACACCGCTCAGCGCCAGATCCCGTGGGTCAACACCTCGATGGTCGTGAATTTCATGTTCAACCCCGGTGCGGCACCGGTACTCGCCGGGCCAAAACGCAACCTGCAGTTGCTCGTGCAGGCGCAGCGCAGCCTGAACACCGACGCGCGCAACGTGTCGGCCTCGTTGGCGCTGCGGGTGTATGTGCTGCGCGATGCGAGCGGATTTGAGAAGGCGAGTTTCGACAGCCTTTACGACGATGACGAGGCGACCCTCGGGTCGAACGTGCTGGTGCGCGAAAGCCTGCACCTGCGTCCTGGCGAGGCGCGGGAGCTGACCCTTGAGCTCAGCAGCGACGCGCGTGCCGTCGCGGTGTTCGGTGCGTTTCGGGAAATCGAGCACTCGCAGTGGCGTGCCATCCTGCCGTTGCCGGTTGGCACGCTGGCACCGCGCGCACGGGTCGAAGTCCAAGCGCGTCAGTTGCAAGTGGGGTGGGCGAAGTGACGCCGTCCGGCGCCGTGGCCGCGCCGCCGGCGACCGCAGAGCCGGATGCCGTCGACGAACCGTCGGCCGCGCGCGCGCTGCGCACCCAGGCGCTTCCCCTCGTCGCATTGATGGCACGCTTGCGGGATGCGACTCCCGCCGACCCGGCCGCACTGCGCCGCAGTCTGGCGGCAGCGGTGAACCGGTTCGAGGCTGGTGCTCGCCTGGCAGGCGTGGACGAGGCCGGCGTCGCGGCCGCGAGCTACGTGCTGTGCGCCTGGGGAGATGAGCAGTTCGGCGTGGCGCCCTGGGGTGCCGGAGGCGCCGGACTGCTGCAGCGCTTTCACGGCGAGGCCGAGGGCGGCGACAAGCTGTTGCGCCTGCTGACGCGGCTGGCCGAAAAGCCGCGCGAGCACCACGCGCTGCTCGAACTCTTCCACACCTGCCTGAGTCTCGGGCTGCGCGCGCGCATGGGCCTGGACAACCGCGACCACGAAACCCTGCGCTCGCGTGTGCACCTCGCGCTGCAACAGGTGGCGCCGGTTCCGGCGCTGGTGGCCCCTTGGCACTGCGCGGCGGCGGCTGCCAGCCCGCCGCGGGTGCCACGCGTCGCGTTGCCGGCGGTGCTGCTGCTCGGCGTGCTTGCCGTGGGCGTCTACAGTGCCAGCCAGCTGCAGCTTGCGACGCGCGTTGACGGCGTGCTGGCGTCGTTGCAGCAACTCGTGCCGGCACGCACGGCCATGGCGGTGCCCGTAGCGGCCACGCCGACGACGACGCCGCGGCTGGCCTCGAAGCTGCGTGACGACATCGACGCCGGCCGGTTGTCAGTCCGCGACGAGGCGCTGCACAGCGTGGTCGTGATCGGTGCTGACGCGCTGGGCGATGCCACCGGCCCGTTGACGCGCCTCGGCGCAGCGCTGACGAAGCTGCCGGGCAAGGTAGTTGTCGTCGGCTACACCGATGGCAGCGATCCCCCGACGGCTCGCACGCCCTCGGCCTGGCATCAGGCGATGGAATGGGCGCGCGGCGTCGCCGATGTCTTGCGGCCACAACTCGGCGATGCGCGGCTCGCGGTCGAGGCCCGCGTCGACACCACGGCCGGCAAGCCGCTGCGCCGGGTCGAGATCGTCCTGTTTCCGAAATGAAAGCGCCAACCCGCTTCGTGCAAAGCGCCGTGAATCTCGGCGCGGCCAGCACCCTGCTGTGGTTCGCGGCCCCGCTGCTCGCCTTCGGCACCTGGCACCCCTTCGACGACATGCGCGCACGCGTTGCCTTGCTGGCGCTGGCCGCGCTGCTGCTGCTGGGCAGGCGCGGGCTGCGCATGCTGCTGGCCCGGCGGCGCAACGAGCGCCTCCTCAAGAGCCTCGAATCCGGCGATGCCGGCCCTGAACTCAGCCAGCGTTTCCGCCAGGCCCTGGCGATGTTGCGCCAGGGCATCGAGGCGCAGGGCACCCACCGCTGGTGGCAGGCCCGGCGACAAGTGCAGCAGCTGCCCTGGTACCTGATCATCGGCGCGCCCGGGGGCGGCAAGACCACGGCGCTGCTGCATTCGGGTCTGCGCTTTCCGCTCGCCGAACGGCTCGGGCGCGACCCGCTCGCGGGGTGTGGCGGCACGCGCCAATGCGACTGGTGGTTCAGCCAGGACGCCGTGTTCATCGACACGGCGGGACGCTATACGACACAGGACAGTGACGCCGCGGTCGACGCCCAGGAATGGCAGCAGTTCCTTGCGCTGCTGCGCCGGCACCGGCCATTGCAGCCGATCAATGGCGTGATCGTCAGCGTCAGCGTGCCCGACCTGCTGCACGGCGGCGTAGAACTCGCGCGCCAGGCGGCTGCGGTCGCGGCGCGTCTGAACGAACTGCGCCGCGAGCTCGATCTCGCCTTTCCGATCTATCTGCTGGTGACCAAGGCCGACCTGCTCGCCGGCTTTGTCGAAACCTTCGGCGATCTCGACGCCGCAGAGCGCGAGCAGCTCTGGGGCCTGGTGTTCGACGCCGATGTGGCCGGCATCCCGGCCGATCTTGGGCCGCGCCTGGCCGACCTCGCGCAGCGCCTGGCGCGGCGCAGCCCCGAAGCACTGCAGCATGAACGCACGCCGCAGCGCCGCCTGCCGATCTACGCCTTCGCGGCACAGTTCGAAGCCCTGCTCGCACCCCTCGAAGAGTTCGTGCGCAAGGCCTTCGACGGCATTGCCGCCGAACCGGCGCAACGCCTGCGCTCGATCGCGCTGACGAGCGGCACCCAGGAGGGCAATCCGATCGACCGGGTGATCGGCGAACTCGCACGCAGCCACGGCTTGGCGCTGAAGCCGCTGGCGCGACCCGATGCCGGCGGCAAATCGTTCTTCCTGCACGCGCTGTTGAAGCGCCTGGTGATCGCCGAAGCGCCGCTGGCAGGTCAGCGGCTGCAGCGGCTGCGGCTGCGTCGGCGAGCCGCCATGGTCGGCGCCGGCTTTGCCGGCGCCGCGCTGCTCGCCGCCTCTGCGCTGTGGTGGCAGAGCTACCGGCGCAACCTCGACTATGTGGACAGTGTGCGCACGCGCGTCGAGCAGCTGACTCAGCGCATCGGCGCGCTGGAATCGGCAGGCCTCGAGCAGGTGCTGCCGCTCTATTCTCTGCTCGAGCGCCTGGCCGCGAACGATGGCATCGATCCGAATGAACCGCCCGCCGGCTTCGGCTTCGGGCTGTTCCAGGGGCCGCGGCTGGCGCGCTCGGCGGAGCAGGCCTACCGTGAGATGCTCGATCGCAGCCTGGCGCCGCTGCTCATCAAGCGGTTGCGCCGCGACCTGCGCGAGGCCGAGGACAGCGCGACGCGTTACGAGGCGCTGCGCGCTTCATTGATGCTCGCCAGCCCGGCGCGGCTGGTGCGCGGCGAGTTGCGACGCTGGGGCGAGCAAGCGCTGGTACAGGCGAGCGGCGCTGGCGAACGGGCCGAATGGGCGCGCCATGTCGAGACCCTGCTCGAGCGCAGCGGGCTGCCCGAGGCGATGCGCTCCGACGATGCCGGGGTGCGCGCAGCGCGCAGCGCCCTCGCGGCGCTGCCGCTGGCGCAGCGCGTGCACGAGCGCTTGCTGCGACGCGTTTCCGACCCCGAGCCGCCGCAGGATCTGCCGACGCGCCTGGGCGCGGCCAGCACCCTCATGTTCGCAGCGTCGGGCGCCGGGCCGATGCCGGCGCATTCAAGCGCCGGCGACTGGCGGCGCAAGCTCGTGCCGGCGCTGGAAGCGACGTTCGATGAACTCGCCAGCGAGGCAGACTGGGTGCTCGGCGACACCGGCAGCGACGTGCGGCGGCTGCACAAGGACCGCGCCTGGCGCGACGAGATCGCCACCCAGGTCGGCACGCGCCAGGCCCAGCGCGTGATTGCCGCCTGGTCGCGCCAGCTCGATGCCCTTGCGCTGGCGCCCGGCACCGATGCGGAAGGCGCCTGGCGCCAGGCAACAGAACTCACGGGCCCCGATTCGCCTCTGCGCCGGCTCTTGACACGCCTGGCCGACGAGTTCAGCCCGACCCCGCAGGGGGGCAGCACGGCCGAGGCCGCCTTCGATGGCGCGCTGCGGACACGCTTCGGCGCCCTGGGCGACTACGCGGCAGGCGCCGGACCGCAAGCGCTGGACCGCCTTCACGCCCTGGCCGCCGGCAAGCGCGACGAGAACGCCAATGCAGAGTTAGATGCGACCTTGCGCGCCGAGGCCGCCCGCGCGCCGGCCGCGCTGCGCAGGGTCTACGTCGGCCTGGGGACATTGATTCGCTCGCGCGGCGGCGCCAGGCCGAGTTTCGACGCCGCGCTGGCCGAGCTCGCGCAGACCTGCAGCGCGTTGACGCGCGAGCACTTCCCGTTCGGCGCCGCCGCGTCGCGCGACATAGCGCCGTCCGATTTCGCGCGCCTGTTCGGACCCGGCGGCCTGTTCGACGACTTCCGGCGCAACCAGTTGAGCGAACGCGTCGACACTTCGAGCCGGCCGTGGAAGGCGCGCAGCGCACCCGTCGATGCGAGCATGCCGGGTGCATTCGAGCAGGCGGCGGCGATCGGCACCCTGTTCTTCCCCGGGGGCGCACCGCTGCCCGAGCTCAAGCTGCGCCTCACGCCGCAGCGCATGGATGCTGAACTGCTGCAGTTCAGCATCGATGTCGATGGTCAGCTGCTGCGCTTCGAAAACGGCCCGACACGCTCCAAGGAACTGGTCTGGCCGGGACCGGCTACGACGCAGAAAGTGCTGATGCGGATCTTGCCGCCCGGCCCCGCCGGGGTCGGCGCCGAAGTCCATGAAGGTCCGTTCGCCTGGCTTCGGGTGCTGTTGCGCGGCGACTGGAAGGGCGAGCGGGGCGCGCCAGCGCGGCTGACCTTTGTCGTCGACACACGCACCCTCGACGTCGAAGCGAGCGCATCCGGCGCGCCCGAGGCCGACATCTGGACCCTCCGGGAGCTGGCGCGTTTTCGTTGCCCGCAAGCACGATGGTGAAGCCGCCGCCCGGTCGCGTGTCCTGGTACGGCAAGCTGCCCGCGCGCGGAGACTTCGTCGGCCGCGGCCTGCCGACACGCTGGCGCAGCGACTGGGACGCCTGGCTGCAGCGGGGCCTCGCCCTGGCCGCCACGAGGCTCGAAGGCGCCGCGCTGCGCGAACGCCTGGGCGCCTTCGCGCCGTGGCGCTATCTGGCGCTGCCGGCGCCTGGCGAGATCTGGTGCGGCATCCTCGTGCCTTCGCACGACCGTGTCGGACGCGCTTTTCCGCTGACACTGGCCGAGCGCCTTGCCGCGCCAGCGCCGCCGCACGAAAGCGCCGCACGGCTCGCGTCGCTGCTCGACGCGGCAGCAGCAGGACCCGAAGCGCTCGAGGCGGCGATCGCCGCCTTGCCGCCGCGCTCCGAGCAGGAATTCAAACCCGCCGAGGCCTGGCCGTCGCAGCCGGCCAGCCTCTGGTGGCCGCTCGCTGCTGCGCACGACTTCGCTCCCCGCGCAGCGGCCTGGCCGCCGGAGCCGGCGCTGCTGCTCGAATTGCTCGATATTCAACCTGCCGCGCACCAGATCGCGAGCGCCGAATAGTTGTCCTGGTCGCTGCGGTCGGCTTGCTGCACGCCCGCTTCGAGGCGCTCGAGCCAGGCCTGGGCGCCGCTGCAGCCGACCACGCTGCGCGCCATCGCAACATCGTCGAAGGCCGACCACAGGCCGTCGCTGCACAGCAGCAGCGCATCGCCGGAAGCGAGCACTTGCGGGGTTTGCAGGACCTCGAAGTCGAAGCCTTCGGGCGAGCCGAGCGCCGAAGTCAGCTGCCCCGAGGCGGTGACGGTCGCCTTCAGTCCGGCGTCGCGCAAGCGCTGTTCGAGGCTTTGATCGCGCGTGCGCCCGAGCAATCGGGCGTCATGCCAGTGGTACAGGCGCGAATCGCCGGCATGGGCCCACAGCGCCGCTCCGCTGTACAGGTCGAGCAGCAGCACGACGATGGTGGTGCGCATGTCGGCAGTCAGGGTGCCGGCAACCTGTTGCGCGGCGACTGCATCGTTCGCCCCCTGGACAAGCTGTTGAAGCGCATTCAAGCTGACCTCGGGATGGAGCGCGAAGGCTTCAAGCACATGCGTCACGGCCGTGCGCGATGCCGCCTGGCCGCCGCCGTGCCCGCCAGCGCCATCGCACAGGACGGCCACCACGCAGCCGGCGCCTTCCCAATAGCCGAACGCATCTTCGTTGCACGGGCGCCGGCCGGTTTGCGACAGCGCGGCGAACGCGACGCTCAACGCCCGTTCGGCCATGGAGCCTCCGGCGGTGTGGGGTTGGCGTCGTCGCCGAGGTGCGACTGGGCTTCATAGGCACGCAGGAATTCCCGTCCAAAGATCGTCTCGAAGTCGTCATCCAGGTGCTCGAGCAACTGAGCGTGCTGCATTCGGTGGCGCTGCCAGAGGGCCGCGGCGCGGAGCAAGGGCAGGCGAGACATACCGTGCGCCGGCCCCTCCCCGTTCTCGGCTGCCTCGGGACCCAGCCGGGAGAAGAGCTCGAACACCGCCGCGCGCATGCCGGCCACCATCGCCACTTGGTGTATCAGCAGGTCGTGATGCGCGTCGTGCAACGCCGCCACGGGGTCGAGGAAGCCGGGGCTCGCGTCACGCTGCAGCATTCGAGTCAACGCTTCGGTCGCGTCCGGCGAGAACTTCAGGGGGTTGTTCTGGCGCGGCGCGATGTGCGTACCCTCGGCGCGCATGTGGCGTTTCGCGACCGCGCGGCTTTGCAGCAGCGCAAGCGTGCCTTCAGCCGTCGCCCGCAGCAGCGCGCCGAGGTGTTCCATCCAGGCCGGCGTGAGCAGCGCCACCGGGGCGCCAAGGCCGGCGCCGCGAGCGAAAGCCGCCGCAAGCTCAAGCAGTTCTGGCGCCTGCGTTGCCGAAGGTCGCGCGACGCTCTGCGCTGCAGGGATTTCTGCGGGGGTCGGGTGCAAGCCCGAGGCAGCCGGACGGCCAGCTGGCGCCGACGCCGGCGGAAAAGACGCTGGCGGTGTCGATCCGGCTGCCGCGGCGGGCGGTGGCCGGGATGTCACTACTGGCACAGGGGCCTGCAGGGGCGGCGTTGCCGGTGGCATCAAGGGCGCACTCGGCAACGGTGTGGCGGTGCGCACGACATGCCGACTCGTCTGCCAGGACACCACCGCGCTGGTTGCCGCCGCCTCGGGCGAAGGTGCAATGGCCGGCAGCGGCGATTCGGCAGCGAGCGGATCGAGCGCTTCGTCCAGATCGAACCAGCGATCCAGACGCGAGCGCTGCGCAGCCGTCGCCGCCACGGGCTCGACGGCGAGCTCGAACCCGCCGATGCGCAAGCGGTCGCCTACCAACAGGGCATGTTCGCCGCCCGGGTCGAGCTGCATGCCGTTCACCCACAAGGGTGCGCTGCTGCTGATGCAGCGTACGCGCGCGGCCTGGCCGACCGCGATCACTTGTGCATGCTGGCGCGACACCATGCGCAGCGGGTCAGCCAGCGCCAGGCCGCAATCGACGGAGCGGCCGATCGTGAGGCCCTCGGGCGGCAACGCAAGCGCCGTCGCATCGGGTTCGGTGGCGCCAGGTCGGCGCGTGACACGCAGCGCGATCATGGCGATTTCGAATTCAGCCGAGGGCACGCCACAAGTCGGCCTGAACTCGGCGGGCATCGATGCTCGGCGTGAGTTGTTCGATCACGCGGGCGACGAATTGCTCGCGGGTCTGCGAATTCGCTGCGCAGCGCTTGGCAACCACCCGCGCAATCGGGCCCAGCGAGGAAAGGAGTGCGGCGGCGGCCCTGTCGACATCACCCTGGCGCATCGGCACGCCGCTAGGCGCTTCGCCGCCGGCCTGAGTGGCCTGGGATTGGGTGGCCGCTGCCGATACCGCAGCATTAGTGCGGGGCGCGCCGGCCTTGGCCAAAAAGCGCTCGCGCGCTTCAAAATCGACGATCGAGCCGGCGACGGCCTGGCGCACTGCCGCCAGCGAGGTCAACCCGCGTGCGGCGCGGCGCACCAGCACGCGCGCCACAGGCCCGACATGCTCGGCCAGTTCGCGTTCGACCTGCGCCAGCGCCGCAGTGTCCCATCCGGTGGGCACAGGGACCGATGACGCGCCGGTGCCGGGCAGCGACTTCGAGGGCGTCGGGGAAATCGATGCCGAGCTGCCTGGCGACGCGGCCGGTCGGAACTCCGGCCCGCAGGAGCCGGACGAGCCACGCTCCGGGGCGACGGCCGGTTTCGCCTCAAGGCCTTCGTGCCGGGGAGCAAGCACGATGTCGGCCGGGAGCACGTCTGGCAACGCCTGCGTGGCAAGCGCCGTCAGCGCCGTTCGCATCGCCAGGGCGCTCGAATAGCGCTGCGCCGGATCCTTCGCCAGCGCTCGGTCGAGCACCGCATCGAACGGCTCAAGCGCGACGTCGTTCATTACCTGGCTCAGCGGCTTGTGCGGCTCGTAGACGATCTTGTACATGATCGCCTGGTCCGTGCCGGAAAACGGCGTCGACCCGCTCAGCATCTGATAAAGCAGCACGCCCGCCGAGAACACATCGACGCGCCGGTCAACGTCGCGGTCGGTGTACTGCTCAGGGGCGATGTAGCCGGGCGACCCGATGACAGAAGTGCCGCGGGTCAGATTCGACGATTCGGTTCGCGCGATACCAAAATCGGTGATCTTGAGGCGCCCGTCATCGGCAATCAGCAGATTCTCCGGCTTGATATCGCGGTGCACGATGCCGCGCTCGTGGGCGTAATGCAAGCCGTCGAGCAGTTGCAGCATCAGGCACAGCACGTGCGCGACCTCAAGCTTGCGCGGCGCCTGGATATAGTCGCGCAGGTTTCGCCCGGCGACGTACTCCATGACGATATAGGCGCAGTCGTTTTCTTCGCCGAACTGGTAGACCTGGACGATGTTGCGGTGCGTCAGTCGCCCTGCCGCCTTGGCTTCTACACGAAAGCGCGCTGCCACGTTCGGTTCGTCGTCGCTCGATTCGAGCAGGCGACGGTGGATCGTCTTGATCGCCACCGGACGGTCGATGGCTGGGTCGTGCGCCAGGTACACCATGCCCATCGCGCCCGAGCCGATCACGCCGCGGATCAGGTACGGACCGACACAAGATGGGGTGGGTGCGGTCATATGCGTGATGAAAGCTTAGGCGTCGAGCATTTTTATGGCCTGATCGAGGCTGTGACGCATGCGCGTAAACGAATGCGCTAGCGTCCCGATTTCGTCACGCCCATGCGTCGCGAATTCCGGGACATCGAGCTCGCCCAGGCTGACGCGGTTGGCCAGCTTTGACAGGGCCGTCACCGGTCGGATCACGAGCAGGTAGAGCATTAGGTTCAACACAATGCCGATGGCTACGAAAATGCCTATGAGCGAAGCCATGAAGACCTTGAAAGCCTGCCCGGCGCGCGCTAGCGGCACCACCATGGGCACCGACACCACCTGCGCGCCGACCACTTCATTCATCTGCCAGCCGAAACCATTGGCCTGACCGTATTTGTCGATCAGCGTGCGCGGCGCCGCCTCGACCGTGCTGTGGCATTGCAGGCAGGCGGCGTTCGTGATGCGCAACGGGCGCGCGATGTAGAGCGTCCGCCCGGTACCCGACTCGCGCTCGCCAACGAACTCCTTCTGGTCGGCCTGGCTGCGAAAACGATTCACGATGTCGGCTTCCCAGTCGACCGCCCGATCGCGCGGGTTGGTCGGATTTAGGGTCGCTTCCTTGTAGTGGAAGTCGGGGAAGCTTTTGGCCAGCGTCGCCAGCACTTCGGTGGCGGCATAGGCCGGTATCGTCTGGGGCAGGAAGGTGTACTTCATCTGCGTTTCAAGCAGCGGGCGGATTTGGTCGTTGGTGTAAGTGCGTATCGCCACCGCCTTTTCCATCGTCAGGCGCGCGTGGTCGAGCACTTCCTGCTTGGCGTTGCTTTGCAGTAGGTCATAGGAAACCTTGCCGGCACCGATCACACCGGCGACGAAGACAACTAAGAAGATCAGATTGAACTTAAGTAGAAGGCGCATGAAAGGTTCTCCAGTTCTGGCTGTCAGCAGTCGCTAGGTTGCGGCAAGACGCGCGGCGGTTCACTATGGTTTACCCCTGCCGGCATTGGTGGCCGCCGCGGCGGCGGCGCGGACGGCCTGGCGTGTGGCCTCCCGTGCGCGCCGGCGCTCAGCCTCTTCTGCGATGCGGCGCGCATAACCCTCGGGGTCTGCATAGGGTTCCCATTCGGGGTGCTGCGCTAGACCGGCCTTGGCCGCCGCGCGGAAGGTCAGGTCGGCTGCGCGTGGCCGCCACAACGGCAGCAGCGGCAGGCGAAGCGCCGGCTCGGTGCGCAGCCAGGCGGCCACATCGGTGTAAGCAATCTCGCCTAGCGCCTTGGGTTGGACGTTGCGCTTGGCGAACTGCTCGCCGCGCGCGGGCAGCCGGTCCCGGAACTGGCGTGGCACCTTGGCCAGGAACTCAGGCGCGGCACGTCGCGCGACCGTCGGTGCGGCCCCTTCACGCCTTTGTGCGAAGTCACCGCTGGCCAGTTGCGCGACGGTGCGCCCACCATCGCGCGGCGTCAGCTTGGCGGCGCCGCTTTCCAGGAACACCTCGTATTGCGTGCCTGTCGTGTAGACGACGATGGTGGCTGCCTGCGTCGCGATCTCGAAGGCAGGGCTTGCGTAACTGAAGGCCCCGCCGCTGCTGGTCTTGAGCCAGCCCTGGAGCAGATACAGCGGCTGCGGCGTCAGCCCCTTGCCAACGCGAGGCCGCAACATCAGCCTGGTCGATTCACCGACACCGACAAGGACCCCTGCGGGAAGTTCGATCTGGACGAAAGCACCGGGTGCTGTCTCGATGATGTCCTGCTCATTCAACGCCACGCCCTCGGCGAGCGTGTAGCGCGTGATCTGGCGGATCAGCGTGGCGCCGCCTTCGACGATGCCGACCACGCCGGTAGGGTGCGCGCAGGCCAGCGACAACGCGAGTAGGCTGTCAACGCACGGTTGCGCGCAGGCCAGTGACCACGAGAGCAGGCTGGCGACGCACAGCAGGGGCGACCTGAACGATATTCTTGTGAGCCGCACGACGTTACCTCCGCTGAAAGGGAGCATCATTGGACTGGTTGTCAGCCAAATGACAGCCTCAATGTTACTCAAGTCCCGCGCAGTGCGTTTGTATTTCTGCTGAAGAGAGCCCATCACAGGGGTCACCGAGCGCCCCGGTCAAGCAATCGATTGCCGAGCTCCCGTGCGCTAACTGACCAGCGCCCTGGGTTTGGCCATGGCGCCCGCCGGTACCCCAGCGGCGATGATTGCGCGGCTGAACGCCGAGATCAACAAGGCCTTGGCAGAAACGGCGCTTCCCAGCAACCATCACGGTCCGCCTTGCGACCGCCGTTCAGGCAGCCTGCTGCGACCCCAGAATCGCCTGCTTATTGATTCGGCCCTTTGAAGTCACTACTATTTTGTCATCTTACTGAGGGAAGTTTGTGTGGAAAGTTAAGACTTTACAGGGCCGGAGCAATAGGGGCCACGCCGCCGATAATGTCGCCGACGATGATGACCGCGGGGCTGGCGAACTGCTCACGCGCTATGGTGGCGTTAAGTTCGCCCAGGGTGGTCACCGCGTGGCGCTGGTCGGGCAGGCTGGTGCGCTGAACCACCGCCACGGGCGTGGAGGCCGGTAGGCCGGCGAGGGACTCCTGCTGGATGCGCGCCGCTGACGCTCATGTAAATCACGAGCGTGAGCTTGGCCGCTTGTGTCGCATCGGCCATTGATGAGCGTGATTTTGGTAGGGACAAGTGCCAGTTTCTCAAACAGGACACGTACAGGCTACCTTTACAACCAGCCATTTCCCCCAATACCTCCTGAACCCCTGCTCGAATCTTCCTCTCTCGCCTCAAGCGGGGGTGGGGAGGAGGAGCACAGCAAAAGGAAGCCCGTAGGTTTTGCGCCTTATCTTAGGGGTGTGTCTTAAAAAGGGAGAAGAAAATCGTTCATTTTCCGTTCATGCAACTAAATTTGACCCCAGTTTGCAAGTAAATCTGGCCCTACTTTTGACCGAACCCATCGAAGGCCTTTCAGGCGGCATAAAACGCCCCCAACAGCGGCGAAACCGTGTGGTCTGGCCTTTGCGCACCCAGACCCGTGCGCTATCACGGGTCAAAGTTGCTTGAAACCGCCATCAAGGGCCAGAATTGCTTGCAGTTCGATCGGCTGAAATTGTCGCTATGGGTGGTTTTTGCGCAATATTGACCCCAATTCAAGGGTTAAATTTACTTGTCTGAACGAATGCTGATGTAACTGGCAATTAAGAAAAGAAGGCGCCGCAAAGCAGCGCAGCATTGTTGGGCGTCTGCCCCAACTGCCATGTTAGACCGTTCGAGGAATTGGCAAGTTCAGGCGGCCAACATTTCTTCTTCTGCCTGACCGATCAGCACCTCAGCCGGGATGCCCATGCCTTTATGAATACGCCGGATCATGTGCAGGGTGAGCGGGCGCTTGCGCGCGAGCACTTCATAGACGCGGTTGAGCGGCCCGATGAAGGGCACCAGGTCTTTTACGCCCATGCCTGACTGATCCATGCGAAAGCGGATTGCCTCGATGGGGTCTGGCGGATCGATGGGGTAGTGCTCCGCTTCGTAGGCCTGCACCAACGTGCCAATCACCTCAAGGCGCTCACCCTCCGGCGATTCGCGGTCGGGATCAAGGTCAATGAGTGCGGACACCTCGCGCAGCGCGTCGCGGTAGTTGGCATCGGTGCGGATCGCTTTCACTTCCATGGTCGGGCTCCTTTACTTGAACTGGTCAACGGTCGCGGCATCGACCGCATCGTACTGCTTGTGCGTGCCGATGAATTTGATGAAAACATACTGCATCTTGTAGGCCACGGCAACGATCAAGCGATAGTCATTGCCCTTGATGTTGAACACCACGCGATTGTTTGCAATGATGCTTGCGTTGGCGTACCGGGCCTTCACGTCGGCGGGCATTGTCCACTTCGCTTTCTTCGCCTCATCGTGCCAGGCCGTCAGGGCAGCCTCGGCGTCCCGGTAGGCCGGGTCTTGGTAGAAAGCGGTCAGGTTTGAATTAGCGACTACGTGCATATAGAAAGTATAGTCCCAAATTGGTACTTATGCAATTGGGCAAGGCGCAACAGGCGTAAAAAAGCCCGCTGGGTGCGGGCTGGTGGAAATGGATGTAGGCCCAACAGTTGATTGAACACCTGGGTGGGCCTATGGAGCATGTATGGCGAATTACGACATGGACTCGCGCTACTGACTATGGAGAATGGACTGAAACGAAGCGGATCGGCCGATACAGAGGTTGACTGCGGCGCTGCGACAGCGGCAGTCACGGTGGCTGTCAAGGAAGTTGTCGCCTGAAGTGAAGTGAGTCAGGCTGTTTTTTGCTTGGATTCAGGCTCCTTGGTTTGTTGCTTGGTTTCTGGGTTGAGGTGCACGACATCGACATGCGCCCACTGGCGAGGCTGCCCTGACCAGCGCTGAGGATTTTCCTGGCGGGCCTGTTCATAGACGAGCGCGCGCTGCTCAAGCAGTGCCCGGTCCAGGCCGGCATGGCGCTGCGCCGGTGTCACGAAGCCAATGGCGCTGTGGCGATGCTCGTGGTTGTACCAATGGGCCAGCTCGGTGACCCAGCGCCTTGCGGCCAGCAGGTTCTCGAACGGCTTGACAGGCAGTTCGGGGCGGTACTTCAGCGTTCTGAACGCTGATTCGACGTACGGATTGTCATTGCTCACGGACGGACGGCTGCGCGTGTGCGCCACGCCCAGGCGCTGCATGGCCGCCAGCATGGTCTCGCCCTTCATGGGCGAGCCGTTGTCCGAATGCACCGTCAGCTGGCCCGGGCGAATGCCCTGGCTCTCACAGATGTCACGCAGCAACTGGCTGGCCAGCTCGGCGCTCTCGCAGTCAAACACCTGCCAGCCCACGATCTTGCGGCTGAACAAATCCTCGAACAGGTACAGGTAAAAGTGCTGGCCGCGCACCTGAGTGGGCAGATACGTGATATCCCAGCAGAACACCTGATCGGCTCCGGTGGCGGCAAGGGCGCGCGGCCGGCTTCGCTTTTGCGCTGCGCGCTCCGAGCGTCGATGGCCCAGTTGGCCCTGCTGTCGAAGTATTCGGTACATCGTGGACTCCGAGGCCACATAGACGCCGCGGTCGGCCAGGCGAGGCACGACTTGGCTCGGCGGCAAGTCCTTGAACGCTTCGCTGTTGAGCGTGGCCATCACCGCCTGGCGCTCGTCCTCGCGCAGCTTGTTGGGCGGGCACACATAGCGCCGCTTGCCCGAAGGACGCTGGTCGCCCTCGGCCGCCTGCGTGCGCTGCCAGCGCTGCACGCTACGGCAGGACAGCCCGATTTGATGGCAAGCCGGCTTCAAGCGCGCCCCGTCGGCGCAGGCCTTGCCGATCAGGCCGAGCAACTTTTGGCGCTGCTGGACGGACGTCATTTGTCCGCGCCCTCCAGCAGCGCCTGGAAGTTTTTTTGCAACACCAGCAAGGCGGCTACCTCGGCCAGCGCTTTTTCCTTGCGCCGCAATTCACGCTGGAGCTGCTCGTGCTGACGCTGGAGTTCTCGAAAGGCACCCGTTGCCTCGCGCGAGGCGGGCGCGACCGGGGTGCAAAACTCTTCGCGCCACTGCACCAACTGGTGCTCGAACACACCACGCTCGCGGCACCACGCCGCCAGTGCCGGGCCATTGAATGCGTAGCTTTCCTGCAGAGCCCTCAGGCGCTGCGATGGCGACCAAGATGCAGCCGGGCCGTCCAGCGCAGGGCTTGTCTCCCCGAGTGCCTGTTCGCCGGCCTTGGCCGAGTCCAGCACCCATCGCTTGAGGGTGCCGGCAGACATGTTCAGCTCGCTGGCAAGGCTCAGAATTGAACGCGCGCCGCGATGGCGGGCTTTGAGCAGTGCCTGCTCCTTGAATTCGGTGGAGTGATGGGAATGAGGTTTTCTGTGCATGAAATGTCGCTTGCGCTGCGGATAACCCGCGGAAAATCGGAGGCGACAACTAGTCTGACACAGGGGGGGCACGCCGTGCTGATCACCGGAGCCACCGGCGCGGGCAAGTCCTGGCTGGCGTGCGCGCTGGCCCAGCATGCCTGCCGGCGTGGCCACAGTGCGCTGTACCTGCGGGTTCCCCGCTTGGGCGAGGAACTGCGCATTCGCCACGCCAACGGCACCTTTACGCGCTGGCTGGACACGCTCAAAAACACGGACGTCTTGCTGCTCGACGACTGGGGCATGGCCGCCATGGACAGTCAAACCCGGGCCGATCTGCTGGAGATCATTGACGACCGGGCCAGCCAGCGCGCCACCGTCATTACCAGCCAGTTGCCCATTGAGCACTGGCACGAGTGGATAGGTGACCAAACTGTGGCCGATGCCATGCTTGATCGGCTCATGCAAAACCATCACCGCTTCACGCTCACGGGCGAATCGCTGCGTAAAAAAAACCCGCCCGCAAAAGGGATCGCCGACAAGTAGGCCCCCACGGCCAGGGGGCCTCCGGCGGCCTGGCAGGGGCCTATTCGTTCAAAAAATTCAATTCCACAGAAGGGCAAAACAGCCGGGAAAGCGGGCCGGCATAAAATCAAAACGCGCAACACCGACCCCCGGTCACGTTCGCCGGAATGCCGGTCACGTTGCCGGAATCAGCGGTCACGTTCACCGGAATACGCACTGCACGGCCTCGCAAATGGCGGCGGCATCGGCCGCGTCGTTCTTGCCCTGCTTGCCGGAAAGGCGGTAGGGCGCGACGAACTTGGGCGCCATCAGCCGCACGGTGTGGCCGTGG
The DNA here is from genome assembly GCF_040105105.1 of Polaromonas hydrogenivorans. Lineage (GTDB taxonomy): Bacteria > Pseudomonadota > Gammaproteobacteria > Burkholderiales > Burkholderiaceae_C > Polaromonas > Polaromonas hydrogenivorans. The sequence continues at coordinate 46,845 of NZ_CP157677.1, forward strand.
GCCGTGAACTGGCGCGCCCAGTGGTGGGCGCCCGAGCAGGCCTCCAGGCCAATGGTGCAGGTTGGCAGCGAGGCCACCAACTCCAGCAGCTTGCTGCGAGCCACGGACGGCTTGACCAGCGCAGGCTTGCCTGCTTCGTTGACGCCGTGGACGGCAAACACATTCTTGGCCAGGTCAATGCCAACAAAGACGATGCTCATGGTCTTTCCCCTTGCGGTGAGTGGATGAAAAGTTTGCGCTTCCCATCGTGGCACCAGGCGGCTGAACGGCACAACGCGGTAAAACCCGGAACCAGGGGGATGCCCCTTTCATTCGCTAAGCCGGTTGCAGCGGTCGTAACGGCCTGAACTTGCCCGGGCCGATCTTGGCGCTGCTGCGCCAGAGGTAATCGCCGGTTAGGTTGATGTGCTCCCAGCCGAGCGGCGACAGGTACTGCAACAGCGCGTCATCGACGCCTTGACCATTGCCACATAGCGCGTTCGCTGCGCGCTCCAGATAGACCGTATTCCACAAAACGACGGCCGCCGTCACCAGGTTGAGGCCGCTGGCCCGGTAGCGCTGCTGCTCAAAACTGCGGTCGCGGATTTCGCCCAGCCGGTTGAAGAACGTAAGCAATGGGATGAACGCCCCCACCCATAACGGCATCGTTGTGCCAAAGTGGAGACGTTGATCAACCACTTGAACTGAGAAGGGGCATCCACCATGAAGCTTACGACTTTTGGCATTGACCTGGCAAAAAACGTCTTTCAGGTCCACGGAATTGATGAGCATGGCAAGGTACTCGTGAAGAAGCAGCTTCGTCGAGATCAGATGGCCACGTTCTTTGTGAACCTCCCGCCGTGCCTGATTGGAATGGAAGCCTGTGGCAGCGCGCATCACTGGGCGCGCAAGCTCCAGGCGATGGGCCACACGGTCCGCCTGATGGCGCCGCAGTTCGTCAAGCCGTATGTCAAGTCCAACAAGAACGATGCCGCTGACGCCGAGGCCATCTGCGAGGCAGTAGGCCGGCCCAACATGCGCTTTGTGCCGATCAAGAACGTGGATGCGCGCGCTGGTGCTGTATATGGTGGTGGCCTGGCGCATCGCGTGCCTCATGCGCCTGGGGCGCAGCTGCCCGGACTTGAACGCGCAGCTCATGTTCGAGGCCGACGAATGGCAGGCCGCCTACATTCTGAACAAAAAGCGCCCACCGGACACGCCGCCCACGCTCAACGAGGTGGTGCGCCTGGTGGCCCGGCTGGGGGGCTTTCTGGCGCGCACGGGCGATGGCGAACCGGGCGTGAAAACCATCTGGCTGGGTATGCAGCGCATCCTGGACTTTGCCGCTGGTGTCAAGTTCTCACGCGAACTTCAGGCGGCAGGGAGTTGTGTATAACGAAATGCGCTTGTCCCCCTTTGGCCAGTCGCACCGCCTTCAGCTTGAATTCCAGCGTGTACTTGCCCCACGGTTGCCCATCTTTTCTTTTGCTCACTTCTCATTCTCCAATACCTGAATTTCACCGGCGGGGTTTTTTATCAAACTATCTGTAATTATTGCCGCAAGGTTTGTGATGGTAATTCCTTGAACTTGGCCGCGTATGCTCTCGTGAAGTGACCGAGATGACTGAAACCCCACGCTAACGCCACACGGGTCACGGTCTCCGGTCTATTCTGCAACTTGGCGCACAAGAGTTCATCATGTACATGTTGCAGACGAACATCCTTGAGAAACACCATGGGACGCGTATTGCGGTAGCGTTGGAACCCAGTCTGGAGGCTCCGTACACTCATGCCTGTATGCCTCGCCAAATCCTCAATGGTGATCGGCTCGTTTGCATGGGCAAAGATGTAGTCCTCGCACCTCTTGACATAGTATGGTGCAATGATCGGTGAGGGGCGCAACAACTCGTCTCGATAGTTGTGTGGCTGCCCGCTTAACAGCGCACAGATAAGCAATTGCTCGGTTTGAGCAACCATCAACGGGAATTCGCTTGCGCTCTGAACGAATGGATTGGTAGAAGTGAGAAATTCGACCACGCTTTGCAGACTCGTCGTGCGGGTTTCGCTCAGATTCATACCGAGGTCGAATTCAAGTGGGCGCGATAGCTCATGGCCGAGATGCGCGGCACATGTCATCTCTATTGCTTCGCGATCAATGCGCACGATTAATTGATGGCACTCTGCTTGCCAACGCATCGATAAAGACGCTGCGGGTCCAACAACCGATGCCAAGCCGGGCGTCGACTGTATGCATTGCTTTCCGTACCTGATCTCTGCTGAACCGTGCAGCGGCATCATCACCAGAAGGAACGTGTCGAGAGGATCTGAACTGATGGTGACGTCCGCGCGGTAGCGCAAGCGGCTTAAGGAAATGCGACCGATCGAGGTGTGGTTCATTTCCGCACTAAGCCGCTGATGCGTGCCGACGACCCCGAGTCGATGCGGCCTGAAGATCTGACCGACCTTGCTGCTCGTCTCTTCAACGTCGTCTTCAATGTGAAACAACGGAGGACCGGACAAACAGTTTGTCAGCCGCGTGGTGTCGGTCATGACGCTCACTTTCCTTTACTTCTCTGCGCGCTTGCGCAACGCTTGTTCATGGCAGGGCTTCGATAGTTTCGCTTTCGGGATAGCGGCTGCGTTTTCTGGTTAGCGCGAAAACTACACATCGGGACAATGATGCCATTGGTTTTCGAGATCAAGCGCGCACCCCCGGTGCTGTCGAGCCAGATCACGCGTGAACCACAGAATCGGTGCGTTCTGGAGCACGAAACCGGTATAGCAATGGTGTTGGGATATTGAGTTGCACCCTCGAACTTGACCGCTTGACACAGGGGTTGCGATGTGTGTTTATGGAAATACAAGAGGATTGCACTCAACTGCATACGTTTCACGAAGACCATTTGTTAAATACACCCAGCGGCAATAGACCAAGGACAGAGCTGACGTAATTACTGTTCTGGCATGGTTTATTCAAGGCTCCGTTACCACGCATATCGACTGTGATTGATGCCATTGAGTCAGGAATATTTTATGTCCTTTCAATAGCCTATGACTTTAAGTCAACTGTCGCAAGTGGGGGAAACCATAAGGAGACAAATCATGAAGTCAGTCCCAATGTTTGATGCCGGACAGGCCAGTTTCAGAGAGAGCGATCCACCGTACGCGAGGAAAAAGCCCGTATTCGATGATATTGATGAACTGTTTCGCCAACAACGCACGCTACGTGACCGGCTGTTAGGTCACCGTCAACTGACCAGTGGGCGAGAACTCGCAGCAGAGATGCTCCTCTATCTCGACGACCCGCAAGCCTGCTGGGAGGTGCTTACCAAATGGCTATTGACTCGCACCCGCGCTCAACGCGTCGATGTTGGTTTTGGCACCAGCAGCGAAGCGAATTATCGGCCGAAGTTTGAGCGAGTGCGCGATGGCTGCGGCATGCGCAGCGTGATAGGCCTTGCAATGGATACACAGGATTCTGCCATCTCCATCGTGTGGGCCTCGGAACGTGCGGTCAAGTTTTCTGACATCGAGCGCGATGGCCGCTTGTGCCCACATACCAGAGCTTCGCTGCTTGTCGCCGGCACGCGGAGCAAGGTGGCCGTGGCCCTGCGTGATGGCCCACGCGAAGTAGGGTTATTGTGTTGCGATGCAACCCTCGAAGCTGGCGCTTGGACGGACTCAGAGTGTTGGATGATCGACACTGTGGCACGCGAGGTTGTTGGCCCGGTGTTCGCTGGCCTGCATCGTTTGCATCTGATTAACCTTGATGAAAACGATTTTTCCGTACCCGCATTGGAGTGCCTTGGTGCGTCCGCCCTGACGCCGGCAGAGCAGCGCGTTTCCCAACTGGTGGTGGCGGGTCTAAGCTACAAGGAAATCGCACGCCAGTTGGCGCGCTCCCCGTCCACTATCGATCATCAGCTGCGCAGTATTCGCCGCAAGCTGGGCGTGTCGTCAACTGCCAAGCTGATTCACGAACTGATGAGCGTAGCACGGGATACGGCGGTACCACGGCAGCTTGTCGAACCCTCGCTGACGCCGCGCATGCCACTGACTGTGAACCAGAGCGCCGGCGCATCGCGCTTTACGACATAGCGAAAACCCTATCGCGTGCTCACGCTATTGAGGCAGTAGTTGATTCACTCGACACTGAAGATTCGCTGCGGTCACATAACCGCCTTCGCTTCTTATATCAATGCTGGAGTTTCCATGAGCACTGAACTGCTTCACTTTATCCAAGGCCAATCCCGCGCCGCATCCGACGGCGCGACGATTCCATTGATCAGTCCTGTTACGGAACAAACCTACGCTAACGTTGCCTGTGGAACGGTTGCCGACGTTGACGCCGCAGTCAAGGCCGCTCGCACCCAGATTGACGGTGGTGAGTGGAGCAAGATGAGCGGGGTACAGCGAGGCATCCTGATCAACAAGCTGGCTGACCTTGTTGAACGCGATGCCAATATGCTGGCCGACATGGACGCGATGTGCATTGGCCGTCCGCCGATTGAACCGCGTTTGCTGGATCTGCCCAATGTGATCGGAACGCTCCGCACAAGCGGTGGATGGGCCGACAAGATTGAGGGCCGCACGATTCCTACACCCGGCTACATGGGCATCAAGACCCTGTCGTACACACAGCACGAACCGATCGGTGTCGTAGGCGCTATCGTGCCCTGGAACACGCCGCTGATGATTACTTGCTGGAAGGTTGGTCCAGCCTTGGCCGCAGGTTGTACGCTGGTGATCAAACCTTCTGAAGAAGCACCATTGTCGGCATTGCACCTGGCTGTGCTGTGCAAGGAGGCGGGCATTCCTGATGGTGTAGTGAACGTCGTAACTGGCTATGGAGAAGTCGTCGGTAAGGCGCTGTGTACGCATCCTGGCGTGGACAAGATCACCTTCACGGGAAGCCCGGAAGTTGGCCGCGAAATCCAGCGCACTGCGGGGTCGCTGTTCAAACGTTTGTCGCTGGAGCTGGGCGGCAAAAGCCCGCAGATCGTTTTCGAGGACGCGGTCATGGATCAAGCGATTCAAGGCTGTGCAATGGGTCTGTTTTTCAATCAAGGTGAAATCTGTGCCGCAGGCACCCGCATCCTGGCGCATCGCTCCATTGCCGACCAGTTAGCCCGTGCGCTGGCAGATATTGCCTCGTCCATCCAGGTAGGTGATCCATCAAAGCCTGGCGTCAGTATGGGGGCAGTCGCCAACAAAGCGCAGTACGAGAGGGTAAACCGCTACATCGAGCAAGGCATTCAGGAAGGTGCGCAGGTCTTGGCTGGCGGCGTATCAGAGCGCGGAACAGGATTTTTCGTTAAGCCGACCGTGTTTGCCAACGTCAATAACAGTATGACGATCGCACGAGAAGAAATATTCGGTCCCGTGGGCGTGGTGATTCCGTTTGATACCGACGAGGAGGCGATAGCACTGGCCAATGACAGCGACTACGGTTTGGGTGCCACGGTATGGACGCAAAACATCGGCCGTGGCCATAAAGTGGCGCAGGCTGTGAGAGCAGGTGCAGTTGGCATCAACTGCTGGGCTCCAATTGACCCCCATTTGCCCTGGGGCGGCTTCAAGGCCAGCGGTATCGGCAGGGAATGTGGATTGTCCGGTGTGCTTGCCTACACCGAAGAGAAGGTGATCACCGTATTGCTGCCATGAACACTGCGCCATTGACTTGCGCAACACGTCACTGAAGCAAGAACGCAGAATTTTCGACTCACTCGCACCCCCTTATCAATAACCCCTAGGAGACAAGTAATGAAATCAATCGCAATCGTTGGTGCCGGTCAGTCCGGTTTGCAGCTTGCATTAGCACTGCTCGGCCGCGGCTATGAAGTAACCGTCATTTCAAATCGCACGGCAGAACAGATCCGGACCGGCAAGGTAATGTCCAGTCAGTGTATGTTCGATGCATCATTGCAGACAGAGCGTGAACTCGGGCTCAACTGGTGGGATACAGACTGTCCACCCATTGATGGATTCGGTGTCACGGTGACCAATCCAGAAGAAATCGGTACGAAATTAATTGATTGGGTCGCACCGCTGGATGGCTTTGCCCAGTCGGTTGACCAGCGCGTGAAGATGCCAGCATGGATGGCTGAGTTTGAACGCCGGGGCGGTAACCTCGTGATCAAGGATGCCGGGGTGGAAGAGTTGGAGGAATATAGCCAGACCTACGATTTGGTGGTTATCGCCGCCGGTAAAGGCGATATTGTCAAATTGTTCGAGCGCGATGAGGTGCGTTCGGTGTTCGCTAGTCCACAGCGCGCGCTGGCCCTCACCTATGTTACGGGCGTGGAGCCTCGCTCACCGCTGCCTGGCATCACCTTCACCGCGATTCCTGGAATTGGTGAATGGGTTATGTTTCCTGGACTCACCACCACTGGCCCATGCGAAATCATGACCTTCTTTGGGATTCCCGGCGGCCCACTGGATTGCTGGGGCGACGTGAAGACACCCGAGCAGCACCTAGAAAAGACCATGTCGCTGCTGAAAACCTATGTGCCGTGGGGCGCTGAGCGTTGCCGCAACGCACAGTTGACCGATGACAATGGATTCCTCAGTGGTCGCGTCACGCCGACCGTACGCAAGCCGGTTGTGCGGCTACCCTCGGGTCGCTTCATATTGGGTATGGCTGATGTCGTTGTCGTCGGTGACCCGATCAACGGGCAAGGATCCAATAATGCGGCCAAATGTGCAACTTCGTATTTGCATTCCATCCTTGCACTTGGAGAGCAACAACCGACGCAAGAGTGGATGCAGCAAACCTTCGAGCAGTTCTGGAACTATGCCGATTATGTGGTGAGCTGGAGCGCCGCAATGCTGCGTCCGCCGGAACCGCATGTTCTTAACCTGCTGGGAGCGGCCGGACAACTTCCGTCAGTTGCACACGCGATTGTCAATGGCTTTAACCATCCGCCATCGCTCTTTCCTTGGTGGTTGGATGCAAAAGAATGTGAGAAATTCATTGCGCTCAAAGCATCCGAAATGGAACTGACTGCTTAACACGGAAAGAATTAAGCCATGAGTACTAACAATGCAACAGCTTCACATGAAGCCCAGTCCAAGATTGATCCGCGCGAAATGCGGTCTGCCTTTGGGAAGTTTGCCACCGGCGTGACCGTGGTGACCACACGAGCCGCGGAGGGGCACTTGGTGGGACTGACCGTCAACTCGTTCTCGTCGCTATCGCTCGATCCACCGCTGATTTTGTGGAGCCTAGTGAAACATTCGCCCAACCTGCAGGTATTTTGTGACGCTCCGCATTTCGCCATCAACATACTGAGCGCGGATCAGCAAGGCATCGCACGCCAGTTCGCAACGCCAGTCAAGGACAAATTCGTTGGCGTAGATTCGGACCTGAGCACCCATGGCATCCCTCTGCTCGCCGATGCGCTTGCGCATTTCGAGTGCAGCCTGGCCCATGTTTACGAAGGCGGGGATCACTTGATCTTCGTCGGCAAGGTGGAAAAGTTCAGCACTTTTGAGCGCTGCCCGTTGCTCTTCCACGGAGGTGATTTTCAACAAATTGCGATTGGCGATAGGGCTCCTCGTTAACCGATTTAAACCGAAACGGTGCGCTGTCGTCCCGAAAGGAAAGCATTTCTTCCGAGCCCAGAAGTGGGGGTCGGGCGCGGCGCAATGGCAAGGTGTACACCGAAACGAAGTCGATTTTCGTCTTGGATTGAGTTTATATCCTAATTAAGGAGCAACAGCATGGCAGAAGAGAACACACTGGGTTCAGGGCGTTTGACAAACAATGAGAGGCTCAATACGCTCTCCAGCACGACGGATACCACCGAATCCTCTATCCGATTCACGAGACTGCAGCGTCTCATGATCGGGAATGGCATCCTGATACTGTTCATGGCTCTGGTTGCAGGCTTGGGACTTTGGATGTCGCTGGTCGGTGGCTTCGAGTTCATTCCTGGTACGGTGACTCAGTTCTCCATACCAGGCACGCCGGAAGGTTGGGCGAAGGCCCATCGCGGAACCCCCATGAATGCGCTCATGGTTTTTACGGTGGCCCTGATTCTTCCAGGTCTGGGATTCACGCAGCGCACTCAGGCACTACTGGGCTGGATCATTGTCGGCACAGGCTGGGCCAACACCATGTTCTATTTCTTCGCGAACTTTTCCCAGAACCGCGGACTCACCTTTGGCGCGAATCACTTTGGACCCGGTACCCTTGAAAGCTTCCTCGCGCTGGCGCCCGCCTATTTCTTTGGCGTGTTGAGCATGGCTGGCCTGATATGGATGGCGCGCAAGGCATTTCAAAAAGAGTGACAAGCACTTTTATCGTCAACGCGAGCAAGCGAAACAATGACTTGTTCAAGCTCTCATGTATTGACTCTGGTCACCGTTGAACGCAGTGCTGGCTGGTGTTGATGTATGCAAAGAGTCCAAAAATCTGTTGCAAGTTCCGGTTTACCTCACCAATGCTTAGGACTGAGCTTGTTGTCGGTGAACTTGAGGTGCCGGGAGTTGTGTTCATTTATCTCTCTCCCTCCTCAGCGTTAACCGAAGCGACCCCTTAACGGTGCTGCTTTTGACGTATTGAAGATGATTGAAAGTGCTTTGTAAGCAGTCCGGATACTGCTTTAGTTATGTGATTTAGTCAGTTGAGGAGATCCGGCTCCTTTTTATAAACTTCGGAGACAGACAATATGAAAACAACCAGATTGCATTGGGCCCTTGTGGCCATGATTGGCGTTTGCGGTGGACCCGCTTTGGCGCAGATCTCGCCATGGTCTGTGCATGTGGGAGCAGTCGCAGTGGGGCTGAACGTAAAAACAACGGCTGAGTCCCCCCAAGGGACACCGATTCCAGGAAGTAGCTTGTCTGCTGGAGACGGGACAACATTGGGCGTGGAAGTCGGCTATGACGTGACGCCAAGCTGGACGGGACGTCTGACCGTCGGTGTTCCTCTGAAGTCTACAGTTACAGGAACTGGCACTTTGTCGCCACTAGGCGCTGCCGGTGCACTCAAGTATGGCCCAGCCATATTGACTGCGACATATCGCCTTGGTAAGTTTGGATCATTCCAACCCTATGTAGGTGCAGGCGCGGCTTATCTTATCGTGTTCTCGACTGAAGACGCGGGTGTATCAAATTTCAAAGTCAAGAACGCGTTTGGCAGTGCTTTGCAGATTGGAGCAGACCTTGATCTTGGTGGAGGTGTTGGGCTCTTCATTGATGTCAAGAAGGTGTATGTGAAGACCACGGTAACCGGCACGGTGCCAGCGTTTGGAGGTGCACCCGCTTTCGCTTCAGCACGTGTGGATCCCTTGTTGATACATGCAGGGTTGTCGTACCGATTTTGACCTGTGGGTGGCGATGCTCGAGCTCTTCGTGTCCCTTTGTATTTATTAAGGTCCACGGAGCAGTTTCATCAATCGGCACCATAGCTCAAATGCACGGTGCTCCTGCTCTGACTATTTACCCAACTTGTCTGTCGCATTACTTCGTGGACTCCGAGCCTTAAAAATTAAGTGCTCATGCGGATTAGCAGCAAGGTGGTGGAGCGACATGGATATTGCAGGATTTCAAGACGTTATTGATCCTCAGTAACCAAATACCTCATTGAGCACGCCGGAGTTCTTGATGTTACGCAAGTGTGAAATGCATCAAAGCACTGTTGTATAGAGATCGTTCAAATAGAAAGTCCGACATCATGTTTTTTCTCAAACGGATCGTTCTGCACCTAACGCTGATCTTTCCGATTTTACTGCTGAGCTACGTCCACGCGGCCGAAATTGTCGTCGCCCAGGTAGCGGCTTTTTCGGGGCCGATCGGACCGTATGGGGTACAAACTCATTTAGGCGCTTCCGTATTGTTTGCCTCCGTGAATGCCAAAGGGGGAGTCAACGGCTCCAAAATCAGGTTCGTGGCTCGGGATGACAAAATGAATCCCAAAGTCACGGTAGCGCTTTTTGAGGAAGTGGCCCGAGAAGAAAAACCCGTCGCGTTTCTCTATCCCATCGGGCCAGAGAGCATTTCTGCATTGCTGCAGCAGTCTTTCCCTGAAAAGCAGGGCATACCTATCCTCGGTACTATTCCTTCTGCGTATAAACCGGGCGATCCAGTCCGTCCCTACACGTTCCATGTCGGCGTTGGGGACAGTGCTGAAATTACCAGGATTGTGGAGCACATTGCGACTTTAGGGATACAGAAGATTGGCATTGTTCACTGGTCAGCACCTACTGGTATCGAGGCCGCAAAACTGGTAGAGCGGGAAGCCAGTAAGCGAAAAATAGATGTCATCGTCAAAGCAACAGTTGAGGTAGGCACGAGCAGGGTCGGCCCTGCTCTGGCTGCCATAAGAAATGCAAAGCCTAGCGCGACTATCGTATTTTTGCCTGTCGATGCGACTGGAGCTTTCGTGAAGGGTCTTCGAGAGGCGAAAGACACTTCATCCGTTTACGCGCTGTCTTATACCGAGTCTTCATTGCTCGTGCAGTTTGCCGGAGCAAATAACGTGCAAGGGGTGGGTATTTCCCAGATCGTACCCAACCCATTCGTCGGTGCGTCAGCGCTTTTGAAGGAATACCAGGAGGATATGCGACGATTCGCTCCCAAGGATGCCAACTTTAGCAGTCTGTCATTTGAGGGCTATATCGCGGCAAAAATACTGGTCGAGGGAATGCGGCGCGCTGGCCCGACGATCAATGGAAATACAGTGAAGACTGGGTTGGAAAAGTTGCAAAATATCGATTTGGGCGGGTTGATCATGAATTACGACCCGGAGAATCACGTCGCCCTCAAGTTTCAAAATATTGGCGCTGTCCGTGCCAATGGCCGGCTCGCTTTTTGAGGTTACGCGATTGATCATCAGTATGCTTCTTTCGTTGCCAGTTGACCTACCAGGATCCATCTTCACTGCTGTGTCCGGCCATTGCAACGTATTCGCATTTCCCCTCAAGCCGGAGTCTTCAGGCAGCTTGCATGATTTTCCAGGAAATACTACATACCCAAGTACGCGGCGCGCACCTGTTCATTGCGAATGAGTTCCTGGCCGGTGCCGGTCAGGGTGACGTTGCCGGTTTCCAGCACATAGCCGCGGTCGGCAATGGCCAGCGCGGCGAATGCGTTTTGCTCGACCAGCAAAATGGTCATGCCCTGGGCCTTGAGCATCTTGACGACGTTGAAGACCTCCTCCACCAGCAGCGGCGCCAGGCCCATGGATGGCTCGTCGAGCAGAAGCATCTTGGGCCGCCCCATCAAGGCGCGGCCGATCGCCAGCATCTGCTGCTGGCCACCGGACAAGGTGCCTGCAGGCAACTTTCGCTTTTCCTTGAGGATGGGGAACATGGCGAAGACCTTTTCCAGATCGCCTTCGACTTGATTCCTGGGCTGCGTGTAGGCTCCCAGGCGCAAGTTGTCGTCAATCGACAGCGGCCCGAACACCTGGCGACCCTCCGGACTCTGGCAGATGCCCCGGCGCATGCGCATGTCCGAGCGCAGCCGGCTGATGTCTTCCTCGTCAAAATGAATGCTGCCCGCGCTCATTGGCTGCACGCCCGACAAGGTGCGCAGGAAGGTGGTCTTGCCCGCGCCATTGGCCCCCACCAGGGCAACGGTTTCGCCGCGCCGCACTTCCAGGCTAATGCCCTTCAGGGCCTTGATGCGGCCATAGCAACTCTCCATGTTAATGACGCGCAGCAAGACATCTGCCTTGACCGGCGCTGCATCCGGCTGCAACTTGCCCGCTGTGTGCCCGCCCAGTCCAATCGACTCCGGGGCCAGACTGGCGATGCGGTGAAACAGTTCACGAAACTCCGCTTTGGCTTTGTCGCCAAACAGTGGGTCATCGTTATCGAGGAAGGCGCGGTCAATCTCGGCCCAATCGTCGGCGGTCAATACCTCACGGGCCAAGGGCATCACCAACTTTTCTTCCTGGCGCATATGGTTTTTAAGCCCGGCCGTGTAGGTCCGCAAAGCGGCAACAAACTCGGGGGCAGCCAGCTCGCCCTGAGAGGCTTGCACTACACAGGCGCGCAGGGCCTTGAGTTGTTGCGGTCCATCGCGATGCTCCTCCTGCAAGGGGTCCAGAATGCCAGCAGCCTTGGTGGTGCGCAGACGCAGCAGGCGAAACAGATGGTCGTCTTCCTTGGGGTGGTGATAACGATCGACAAACTGCTCGATGTAATCAAAGACCGAGTCGAAAAAGGCCGGATCGACCTTTGCGCCGCCCTCGATTTCCTCTGCGACATGGTCGATGGTGGTGGCCAGGCGCCACATATTGCTGTGGTCTTCGCTGATGATGCGTAGTGATTGCATGCTGTGCTTCTTCTTTTAGGCGTGCGTGCCGAGGTAGGCGGCGATCACATCGGGATTTTTGCGAACTTCGTCGCCCGTGCCCTCAGTCAGCTTCTTGCCGTAGTCGAGCACCAGGATTCGGTCGGAGAGGTTCATGACCATCTTCATGTCGTGCTCCACCAGCACCACGGTGACGCCAGAATCGGCCACCTTGCGCACGAGTTCATCGACTTCAATGGTTTCCTTCGGGTTCAGACCCGCTGCGGGCTCATCCAGAAAGATGATGCGTGGCTTCAACGCCAACGCCCGGGCAATTTCCAGCCGTTTCAGTGCCCCGTAAGGCATGCTGTCAGCGCGAGCTTCGATGTATTTCTCCAGGCCCACAAAGCGCATCAGCTCCGCGGACTCTTCGCGCAGTTCAGCGTCACGCCGCTTGATGGATGGAAAACGCAGCGCCGCCTTGAGCGGATTGCGGTCCAGCCGCAGGTGGGCGCCCACCATCACGTTCTCCAGGGCGCTCATGTTCATGCAGATCTGCAGGTTCTGAAACGTGCGGGCAACGCCGCGCCTGGCCAATTCATTGGGTGGTTTGCCACCGATGGATTCACCGTCCAGCAAGATGGAGCCACTGGTGGGGGTATAAACCCCGGTGATCAGGTTGAACAGGGTGGTCTTGCCCGCGCCGTTGGGGCCGATGACGGCATAGACGATGCCAGGCTCGATGCTGAAACTGACGTTTTGCACCGCCTTGACACCACCGAACTGGATGGAGAGTTGCTTGACTTCAAGGAGTGCCATGCTCAGGCTCCCTTGCCAAATTTAGCTGCCAGCGTGGGCACCAGGCCGCGGGGCATGAAGATCATGCAAATCATCAGGATGGTGCCGAAAGCGACGGTTTCCCAGCCTTCAAAAGTAGCCAGCGCCTGCGGCAGTGCGGTCAGCAGCACGGCGCCGACCAGGGAGCCATAGACCGAGGCCATGCCGCCAATCACCACCATGGTGACCAGTTCAATGGAATGGAAGAAGTCGGCGAAGTTGGGCGTTACAAAGCCCACGTAATGCGCCGTGACGCTGCCCATCAGGCTGGCAAAGACCGCGGAGATGACAAAGATTGACACCTTGTAGCGCACCACATCGACCCCGGCAACCTGGGAAGCGACTTCCGAGCCATGCAAAGCCCGCAGGGCGCGGCCAAATGGCGAGTCGATCAGGTTGAGCGAGGCCCAGACACTGACCGAGAGCAGCAGGGCAACAACCCAATACCAGTGCTTGTCGCTGGACAACTCAAAGCCCAGCAAGCCCAACGCGGGTACTGGCATGCCGTCCGGGCCGCCGGTCAAGGCCGCCTCCGTGCGCAGCACAATGTTGATGATGATGCCCAAACCCAGGGTAGCCATGGCCAGATAGTGACCCTTCAATTTGAAGATCGGCCGGGCTACCAGCGCAGCCAGCAGGCCAGTGGCAACAGCACCGGCCCCCATGGCGAGCAGCGGATGCCAGCCGAAGTGGGTTGGCAGCACGGCAGAAGCGTAGGCCCCGATCCCCAGGAAGCCGGCGTGCCCCATGCTGATCTGGCCGGCAAAGCCGATCAGCAGGTTCAGGCCCAGGACAATCACGGCGTTAATGGCCATGCGAATCGCCAGATCCACATAGAAACTATTGGGCAGCACGAAGGGCAGCACCAGCAGAATGGCGATAACGATGTAGAGACCGACATAAGCGTTCTTTTTCATGCTTACACCCGGTCCGTTGATTTGCCGCCAAACAGGCCACGCGGCATGAAGAACAGCATGAACAAGATGAGCACAAATGGAATCGCATCTTTGTAGGCCGAGGAGATGTAGCCCGCGCCCATCGCCTCCAGGATGCCAACGAGCAGGCCGCCAAGCACGGCGCCCAGGCCATTGCCTAGGCCGCCGACGACTGCGGCAACGAAGCCTTTGAGGCCGAGCATGATGCCCACGTCGTAAGAGGTCAACGTAATGGGGGTGACCAAAATGCCGCCGATCGCACCCAGGGCTGCCGACATGGCAAAGCTCATGAAGAGCACCCAGCTGGTGTTGATGCCAACCAGCTCTGCCGCCAGGCGGTTAAACGACGTGGCCAGCATGGCCTTGCCGTGCAGCGTGCGGCTGAAGAAGTACCAAAGCGCCACCACAACCAGAGCGGTGACGCCCAGCACCCAGAGGCTTTGCGGCATCAGGGTGGCGCCCAGGATTTCAATCGGGACATCCCCTGAGAATGCTGGCAGGCTGTGCGTGCCTTTGCCCAGCCAAACCTGAATCAGGCCGCGAATGACCAGGGACGCGCCGATGGTGATGATGATCAGGGTAACCGTTTCGGCACCCTTGACCGGCTCGATGGCCAGCTTTTCCAGTACCACGCCGACGATGGCCGGCACCAGAATGGCCAGCATCAGTGCGACGGGCAGTGGCAATCCGGCCTGGGCGAAGAACACCGCCAGCATGCCGCCGAGCATGATGAATTCACCCTGTGCAAAGTTGATGACGTTGCTGGCGTTGTAGATCAGCGTAAAGCCCAGAGCAGCCAGGGCATAGGTCGCGCCGACGGTCATGCCAGAAAAAAGGAATTGCAGGAATTGGGCGAGCATTACGCAGGCCGTCCTGTTTGGGGAAAACTCCGGTAGCTGAACGATTGCTTGAGCATTTTTTCCTTATCGGTTTGGCAAGAGGCAACATGCCCGTGGCCGCCGATTCTGAAATGCAGCAATCAATTTGTCAATTGAAGTGATACAAAAAAAAATTAAAAAATGAAATTTCGTATCACTTTATATCTTGTCAACAGGGTTTTCCCTTGCTTGTAAAGTGATAATTCAAAGTGAAAAGGCCGCAAGCATATATGGTTGAGCAACCCGGATCAGTCCGGTATCGTCGCTGCAATAGCGTCTCTGCAACTGAGGGTTTCAATGGCTGCGGCCTGACAAGCAGGCATGAATCAATCAATCAATCAATCAATCAATCAATCAATCAATCAATCAATCAATGCGGACGTTAGACCGGTGAAGACAGCGGGTCTTCATTTTGGAAACGTTCGGCCAACATCGGAAGTGCACCTGGTGTTGTACCGTTGGCCAGTTTCATGTGCAGATCAATGTGACGCTCGGAGGGCGCGAGCAAGCGCCGGTAGAGTTCCTTGCACAGCAGGCGAGCTTTTTGTCCGGGCCAATTTGCAGGAAGCAGTACGTCGGGAAGCTCGGGGTCGCGTAACAGCAGCCGGCGATAGTCGTGAATGAGCAGTATGCGCATCAAAAAAGCGCTTTTGTCATCAATCGCGTTGTTAGCAACATGGCGCAGTTTTTCTAAAAATGGGCTGTAGCGGACTACGAAATCACTATAAGACGCGCCCAGTTGTTCCAGGTTCCATGCGCGCTGCACCATGTCGGCGTCACTTGCCGAGAGGTCCGACCCCGCATCGGCGGCAAGCAAAGGCATCAAGTGCTTCAACAAATCACTCATGCCCTCGGTCATGAGCGCATCCAAAGCGGTTGCCAGATCGGTGCTTGGATGCACAAAACAATCTGAACCGACGACGCCAAAACCCTGCCAGAAGAACGCGCGGCGCAAACGTTCGCGCTGCTTGGTGTCCAGTTCTCCGACGGTCAGGATGAGGCGCCAGCGGCGATCCCAGATGGGTGCGTTAGAGGCGTAGATATGGCGGGCTGTTTCTTCAAAGCGACGCTGCCCTGCGGGGGTCAGCATGTAATCCGCGCGACGGCCTATCGCTTCCGAATACATCCATTCGTCCTTGACGAGGCGAAAAATTGAAGTTCGGATGAGTCTGTCACTGAGCTCCAAAGGCTCCAGCAAACCAATCAGGCTGCCTAGCCAGATCCGCCCGCCACGCGGCAGGACGGCATCGCCAAAAACAGAAATTATCAAGGATCCGGCTTTTATGCGGCTTTGCTGCCGAAATTCGGCAAGGTGTTTTTGGATGAGATCAATCACGTGAATTGCAAAAAGAGGTCGACGTAAAGCCATGAATCTTAGCTTCTCCCATTCTTTTATAAGTCCGGCTGGTGTTGTTCTGCATCACGAAGATCGTTGTTTTTTGTGTTGAATGCAGCAGCGTTTTTAACAAGTATTACGATACAAATTAAAGAAATTTTTCTTTAAAAAAGAATCATATTATGATAAGCTTGATCCACATCAAAAGCGTTTGAATCGAAACTCGTTGTTGGCTGCAGCTATTTGTATGCAACAGATCACTCCCTTTATCCAGGAAAAATCAATGTCTCATCCCTTATTCGAAAAGCACCGCATCAAACTCGACAACGCGCTCAAGGCGATACAGACGCGTGGTTATTGGGCTGCCTACAACGAGATGCCAAGTCCAAAAACCTATGGTGAAACCGCAGCCGAAGACGGCAAGCGGGCCTTTGAGGCGCATCTGGGTCAAAAGTTTGATCTCGCCCAGCCGGGGCAGGCGGACTGGCACGGGGGGGAGCAGTCACCATTCGGAGTTGAATTGAATATTCAATACCCGGTGTGTGAGGCTCAGGCTTTGATTGATGCGGGTCAGCAGGCCATGACAGGCTGGCAGGCTGCGGGCTGCGAGGGGCGCACCGGCATTTGCATCGAGATACTTGACCGCTTGAATCAGCAAAGTTTTGAGCTGGCACACGCCGTGATGATGACAACTGGGCAAGGCTGGATGATGGCTTTTCAGGCCGGCTCGCCGCATGCCCAGGATCGCGGCCTGGAAGCTGTGACCTATGCCTACCGCGAACAGAGCTTTGTGCCGCTTGATGCGCTCTGGGAAAAGCAGCAGGGCAAGAACCCGCCGCTGGTGATGAAAAAGCATTTTGAAGTGGTCGGACGTGGTGTCGGCGTCGTCGTGGGCTGCGGCACCTTCCCGACATGGAATACCTACCCCGGCCTGTTTGCGGCCTTGGCGACCGGCAATGCCGTGATTGTCAAGCCGCATAGCAACGCCATTTTGCCGGCAGCCATCACCGTGCGCACCATTCGTGCCGTGCTGGCTGAAAATGGCATTGATCCCAATCTGGTCACTCTGTGTGTTGCGGCCAAGCGCGAAACCACGCAACAACTGGTGACGCATTCGGCGGTCAAGTCCATCGATTTCACGGGCAGCAATGTGTTTGGTCAGTGGCTGATCGACAACTGCCGCCAGGCTCAGGTGTATGCCGAGTTGGCGGGCGTCAACAACATCGTGATCGACTCCACCGACGCGTATAAATCGATGCTGCGCAATGTGGCCTTTACGCTGTCCTTGTACTCCGGTCAGATGTGCACCACATCGCAGGTTCTCTTTGTGCCAGCCGGCGGGATTGAAACTGAAGACGGCCACAAGTCTTACGACGATGTCTGCACGGACCTCGCCCGTACCATTGAGAGTACATTGGCCAAGCCGGAAGTCGCCCTGGCCGTGCTTGGCGCGGTGCAGTCAGCCGCTACATTGACGCGAATTGACGAGGCCAACAGCGGCGTGCTGGGCAAAGTGATTCTGGCTTCGAAAAAACTCAACAACCCCGAATTTCCGAACGCAGAAGTGCACACGCCCGCACTGCTGGCCTGCGATGCAGCCGACGAAAAAGCCTACATGGAAGAGCGCTTCGGCCCGATCACTTTTGTCGTCAAAGTGGCAGATACAGCTGCAGCTATCGCCTTGTCGGAGCGCGTTGTGAGCACCCATGGCGCCCTGACCACCGGTATTTACTCGACCAAACCGGACGTGCTTGATGCCATGACCGCCGCTACCTGGCGCTCCAAGGTGGCGCTGTCGATCAACCTGACCAGTGGCGTGTTTGTGAACCAGTCCTCTGCCTTCTCTGACTACCACGGCACAGGCGGAAACCCATCGGCCAATGCGTCGTACGCGGATTCGGCTTTTGTGGCCAACCGCTTTCGCGTGGTTCAGCGTCGTTACCACATGTAAGGCACGGCCATGACTTTTGAAACAATTCGCTTTGAGACGCAGGGCAGTGTTGCCCGTCTGACACTCAATCGTCCCGACAAGATGAACAGCTTCAACGCAGCCATGCACGCCGAGCTGCGTGTGGCGCTTGATCAGGTTCAGGAAGATCAAACCATCCGGGTGCTCGTGCTGACGGGCGCTGGACGAGGTTTTTGTGCCGGGCAGGATTTGTCAGATCACCAGGTGCAGTTCATTGCGGGTGAAGCACCGCCAGACATGGGCAACGTGGTTGAGAAAAACTACAAGCCGTTGATCCTGCGTCTGCAAAATTTGCGGGTTCCGACCATCGCCGCCGTCAATGGTATTGCGGCCGGTGCCGGGTCCAGCCTGGCGCTGGCTTGTGATCTGGTGATCGCCTGCAAGTCGGCTTCGTTTATGCAGGCCTTCTCCAAGGTCGGGCTGATTCCTGATACCGGCGGTACCTGGTTTTTGCCGCAACGCGTGGGCATGGCGCGCGCCATGGGCCTGGCCTTGTTGGCGGGCAAGCTGTCTGCTGAGAAAGCAGCCGAATGGGGGCTGATCTGGGCAACGGTAGAAGATGCAGAGTTTGCCGGGGCGGTTGACGCCTTGGCTGCACAGCTTTCGACTGGACCCACCAAATCCCTCGTGCGCACCCGTCAAGCCATGCACGCGGCCCCCGGACATACCCTGGAGCAACAATTGTCCATGGAAGCCGGTTTCATGCGGGAATTGGGCTGGAGTGCCGATTTCACCGAGGGGGTGGCGGCTTTCATCGGCAAGCGCATCCCGAATTTCACCGGGGCGTAAGCGAATGAACCCCCCTCTTTCCAAGCAAGCAGTTGTCGCGGTGATCGGTGCGGGCGCCATGGGCGCTGGTATTGCGCAGGTGACAGCTGCCGCAGGTCATACTGTGAAATTGCTGGACACCCGTGCGCAGGCGGCTGAGGATGCCGTTGCGGGTATTCGTGCGCAGTTCGCAAAAATGGCAGCCAAAGGCAAGCTGACCGCACAAGCCGCTGCTGCTGCAGGTGCACGACTGATGCCGGTTGATCAGTTGGCTGATCTGGCCGACGCCAGCTTGGTGATTGAGGCGATCGTCGAAAACCTGGCTGCCAAGCAAAAGCTGTACGGCGACCTTGAAGCGGTGGTTGGTGCGGACTGCATTTTTGGCACCAACACTTCCTCCATTTCCGTCACTGCGATTGGGGCGGCCCTGCAGCATCCTGAGCGGCTTGCCGGTCTGCATTTTTTCAATCCTGCCCCCTTGATGGCGCTGGTCGAAATCGTCTCCGGTCTGGCCACTGACATATCCGTAGCCCAAACGCTGTTTGCCACTGCCACCGCCTGGGGTAAAACGGCGGTGCATGCCAAATCGACACCGGGCTTCATCGTCAACCGTGTCGCGCGCCCGTATTACGCCGAAGCCATGCGCGTGCTCAATGAAGGCGGCGCTGATGCCGCCACCATCGACGCTTGCTGCCGCGAAGCCGGCGGTTTTCGCATGGGGCCGTTCGAGCTGATGGACATGATCGGCCACGACGTTAATTTTGCCGTGACCAATTCCGTCTGGCGCGCCTTCTACAACGACCAGCGTTTCCTGCCATCCCTGATTCAGCAGGAACTGGTCGATGCCGGCTTTCTCGGCAAAAAAACCGGGCGTGGTTTTTATGACTACCGGGAAGGCGCTGTGCGTCCTGCACCCAGCACCGAAGCAGCGCAAGCGGTAACCGGCGACATTGTTATTTATGGAGAGGGTGCCGCCGCCAAGGCATTGAGTGAGCACTTGCAGGCCCACAAAGTGGACTTTAGCCAAGCGACTGCCAGCGGCGACTTGCTGGCTGAAGCGGGCAGCGCACGGCTCTATGTCACGGATGGCCGCACGGCAACGCGCAGGGCCTTTGAGACCGGTGTCGCCAATACCGTGCTGATCGATTTGGCGCTGGATTACAGCAAGGTGACGCGTCTGGCCATCAGTGTTGCCGCGCAATGCGACGCCACCAGCGCAGCGAATGCTATCGCCTTGCTGCAAGCGGCCGGGATGGCAGTTTCCCGTTTCAGCGATGTACCCGGTTTGGCCGTCATGCGCAGTGTCGCCATGCTGGCCAATGAAGCGGCTGATGCAGTGAATCAAGGTGTGTGTGATGCCCAAGGGGCCGATTCGGCCATGCGGTTAGGCGTCAATTACCCCTGTGGACCACTCGCCTGGGCGGATGCCGTTGGTTTACCAAAAATAAGCCAGGTGCTCACCAATCTTGGCCAAGCCTACGGGGAAGACCGCTACCGCGTCTCGCCGCTGATCCAGCACAAAGTTTTTTCCGGAAAGAATTTTCATGACTGAACCACATGCCGATCCGCAGGCCTTGGCCGAAAAGGTTTCTGCCGCCATGTGGTCGCGCGACCGCGCCACCAATGCCTTGGCTATGCAGATACTCGGCGTCAAACCTGGCTACGCCATCGTGTCGATGCAGGTGCGTACCGACATGCTCAATGGCCACCATATCTGTCACGGCGGCTACATCTTTACGCTGGCCGACAGCGCCTTTGCCTATGCCTGCAACAGCTACAACCAAAACACGGTGGCTTCTGCCTGTCATATTGACTTTCTGGCGCCTGCCAGGGAAGGCGACATCCTGGAGGCCGAAGCCGTCGAGTGCTCGCTGTCCGGTCGCACCGGTGTTTATGACGTCACGGTGCGCGTGCTGGACGGCAAAACCATCGCCCTGTTTCGCGGCAAGAGCTACCGCATCAGCGGCGAAGTGATTGACGGCTTGCAGCAAGCCGAACATGTCAAATAGTCATATTAGCAAGTACCAAGAGGAGACAACAATGCCTGTTAAAAAGCCCATGCCCGGAGACCTCGAGCACATCGAGACCGCCAGCCGCGATGAGATCACCGCCCTGCAGCTGGAGCGCATGAAGTGGACGTTGAAGCACGTTTATGAGAATGTTCCGCATTACAAAAAGAAATTTGATGAAAAAGGCGTGCACCCTGACGACCTGAAAACTTTGGCAGATCTGGCCAAGTTTCCGTTCACCACCAAAATCGACCTGCGCGACAACTACCCGTTTGGCCTGTTTGCCGTGCCTCGCACCCAGGTGGCCCGTGTTCACGCCTCATCCGGCACCACCGGCAAACCGATCGTCGTCGGCTACACGCTCAAAGACATTGATACCTGGGCCAATCTGGTGGCGCGCTCAATCCGCGCCGCGGGTGGCCGCGCCGGCGACACTTGCCATATCGCCTACGGCTACGGCTTGTTCACCGGCGGCATGGGTGCTCATTATGGCGCCGAGCGCGCCGGCTGTATGGTGATCCCGATGTCGGGCGGTCAGACAGAAAAGCAGGTGCAGTTGATCCAGGATTTCCAGCCTGAAATCATCATGGTCACCCCGTCCTACTCGCTGGTGATTGCTGAGGAGTTTGAACGCCAGGGCATCAAGCCCGAAGACATTTCTTTAAAGATCGGCATCTTCGGTGCCGAGCCATGGGGCCACGGCATGCGCGATGAGATTGAGCGCAAGCTGGGTATCGAAGCCATCGACATCTACGGGTTGACTGAAGTCATGGGACCCGGTGTGGCCTGTGAATGTATCGAATCCAAGGATGGTCCTGTGATTTGGGAAGATCATTTCTATCCAGAGATCATCAACCCGGAGACTGGTGAAGTGGTGGCTGATGGTGAGGAAGGCGAACTGGTTTTTACCTCGCTTTCCAAGGAAGCCATGCCGGTGATTCGCTACCGGACCCGTGATCTGACACGCTTGCTGCCACCCACCTCGCGCAGCTTCCGGCGCATGGACCGGATCACGGGTCGTACTGACGACATGCTGATCGTGCGTGGCGTCAACGTTTTCCCGAGCGTGATTGAAGAGCAGATCCTGCGCAACAAGCGTCTGGCGGGCACCTATCAAATTCTGCTCAGCCGTGACGGCCACCTTGACACCGTTGAAGTGCGTTGCGAACTGCAGCGAGAGTTTTCCGGCCACTTGTCTCCCGTGGAGATCCAGGCAATCAGCAAGGAATTGCAGCACCACATCAAGACTATTGCCGGCATCTCGACGCGGGTGACAGTCATGGATCACGACTCGATTCCACGCACCTTGACGGGCAAGGCCCGCCGGGTGATTGATGAGCGTCCTAAACAACACTGAAAGAACTGACATGACTGAAGCTTTTATCTGCGACGCCATTCGCACCCCCATTGGTCGCTACGGTGGCGCATTGGCCAGCGTGCGAGCTGACGACCTCGGTGCCATACCGCTCAAGGCGTTAATGGAACGAAACTCCGAAGTCGATTGGACGATGGTGGACGACATCATCTATGGCTGCGCGAATCAGGCTGGCGAAGACAATCGCAACGTGGCCCGCATGTCTGGCCTGCTGGCCGGGCTGCCCATCGACGTGCCCGGCACCACGGTCAACCGCCTGTGTGGCTCTGGCATGGACGCCATCGGCCTGGCGGCACGTTCGATCAAGGCCGGCGACACCGAACTGATGATCGCAGGCGGCGTCGAAAGCATGTCACGCGCGCCCTTCGTCATGGGCAAGGCAGAAAGCGCTTACTCGCGCAATGCCGCCATCTTTGATACGACCATCGGCTGGCGTTTCACCAATCCGTTGATGAAAAAGTTGTACGAAACGCATTCGATGCCGCAAACGGCGGACAACGTGGCGGCTGATTTCAATATTTCCCGCGCCGATCAGGATGCTTTCGCGCTGCGCTCGCAGCAGCGCTGGGCAGCTGCCAACGCAGCAGGGCTCTTCAACGCCGAAATCGTGCCTGTGGTGATCCCACGTAAGAAGGGCGAGCCGGTAGTGGTTGATACCGACGAACATCCGCGCCCGGAAACCACGCTGGAGATGCTGGCCAAGTTAAAAGGCGTGAATGGGCCAGAACTTTCCGTGACTGCGGGCAATGCTTCAGGTGTCAACGACGGCGCCTGCGCGCTGCTGATCGCATCCGAGGCTGCCGCCCATCAGCATGGGCTGACGCCACGTGCCCGAGTCGTTGCCATGGCAACGGCTGGTGTGGCGCCGCGCATCATGGGCTTCGGCCCAGCACCGGCCGTCCGCAAAGTGTTGGCCAAGGCCGGCTTGAGGCTCGATCAGATGGACGTCATCGAACTCAATGAAGCTTTTGCGGCGCAGGGTCTGGCTGTTTTGCGTGACCTCGGTCTGGCGGACGATGAAGAGCGGGTGAACCCCAATGGCGGCGCGATTGCCATGGGACATCCACTCGGCATGAGCGGGGCCCGCTTGGTGACGACCGCGAGTTACGAGCTGGCGCGGCGTGGTGGGCGCTATGCGCTTTGCACCATGTGTATCGGTGTTGGGCAGGGCATTGCTCTCATTATTGAGCGAATTTAAGACTTCACAACGGAGACAAAACCATGAAATTCAGACTGAAAACGCTAGCCATCGGCGCCGCCCTGGCTTTCGGAGCCTTGAGTGCTTATGCTGCGGATCCCATCAAGATTGGCTCCATACTTTCTGTCACCGGTCCGGCCGCTTTCCTCGGGGATCCTGAACTGAAGACCTTGCAACTCTACGTTGAAGAATTGAACAAAAAAGGCGGCGTGCTGGGCCGTCAACTGCAACTGGTTCACTACGACGATGGCAGCGACGCCAATAAGGCCAACGGTTTTGCCAAGCGTCTGATCGATGATGACAAGGTAGATATTTTGATCGGTGGCACGACCACGGGCTCCACCATGTCGGTGGTGCCATTGGCTGAAAAAGCCAACATTCCCTTCATCTCCCTGGCTGGCGCTGTGGTTATCGTCGAACCGGTCAAAAAATGGGTATTCAAGACGCCTCACACAGACCGCATGGCGGCCGAAAAAGTGTTCGAGGACATGAAGAAACACAGCATCACCAAGGTGGCGCTGTTATCGGAGACCAGCGGTTTCGGTCAATCCGGCAAGAAGGAAACCGAGGGCGTCGCAGCCAAGTACGGCATCACCTTGGTCGCCAACGAAACCTACGGACCGAAAGACACCGACATCAGCCCACAGTTGACGAAGATTAAAAACGCCCCGGGTGTGCAGGCTGTGTTCGTGTTCGGTCTGGGTCAAGGTCCAGCCATCGTCACCAAGAACTACAAGCAGCTTGGCATCACTTTGCCGCTGTACCAGTCGCACGGCGTAGCTTCCGATGATTTCCTGAAACTGGCCGGCCCTGCAGCAGAAGGTGTGCGTCTGCCTTCGCCAGCCCAGCTGATCTCCGGAAAACTGGCGGCCAACGATCCTCAAAAACCGGTTGTAGCGGCCTACGAACTGGCCTACAAGACGCGCTACAAGCAGGATGTTTCGACCTTCGGTGGCTATGCCTACGATGGCCTGATGATTGCCGTCGATGCGATCAAGCGAGCCGGGGGGACGGACAAGGCCAAAGTGCGTGACGCCATCGAGGCGACCAAAGCTTATGTGGGGTCGAGTGGCAATGTGACGATGTCGCCAACCGACCACATGGGTCTTGATCTGACGTCCTTCCGGATGCTGGAAATCAAGGGTGGCGACTGGACGATTTCCAATTAACGTCAAAACAAAAACTCAGCCGCTTTCGGGCGCTGATACAGGCTGGAGCAAATCATCGTATGTACGAAACCCTCGAAATTGAACATAACGGCCCGGTAGCCACGATCTGGATGAATCGTCCGGAGGTCTTTAACGCCTTCAACGAGCAACTGATTGCTGATCTGAGCGATGCCTGTTCGGTGCTTGACGCCGACCAGACGGTACGCGTAGTCGTTCTGGCTGGGCGGGGCCGTCATTTTTCAGCCGGGGCCGATCTCAACTGGATGAAACGCGCATCCGCCTATGGCGAGGCCGAAAACCTGGAGGATTCACGCCGTTTTGCACGCATGCTGCATGCGCTGTCCGAGATGTCGAAGCCGACCATCGCCAGGGTCCAGGGTGCAGCGCTGGGGGGCGGGACTGGTCTGGCTGCGGCCTGCGACATGGCGGTGGCGTCCGCAGATGCGGTTTTTTCCACGTCAGAGGTGAAGTTCGGAATCATTCCTTCGGTCATCAGTCCCTACGTTTTGCGGGCTATCGGACCCCGTCATGCGCTGCGCTACTTCCAGAGTGCAGAGCGCATTTCTGCCGATAGGGCACTGCTCATCGGGCTGGTCAGTGAAGTGACGCCGGTTGATGCGCTGGATGCGGGCATTGCGACGTTGATTGATGCACTGATCGCCGGGGCACCGCAAGCCCAGAAAGCGGCGAAAGATCTGATCGCAGCGGTCAACGGCCGCACCATCGACGATGTTGTGATCGAAGAAACGGCGCAACGCATTGCCCGGCAGCGGGCAACGGATGAAGCCCGGGATGGCATTGTTGCTTTCCTTGAGAAACGCACGCCGGCATGGCTTCTTTAATGAGAACGAGACAGAGCAGCGAAGGCTGATGCAGAGTTTTTTGTCACCCCACAGGAGATAAGTCAATATGTATACCCAATCATTCAATGTGCCGGACAGTCCCGGCCTGAAGTCGGTGCCACTGGCCCCTTCGACAGAATCTGCCGAGTCGCAGGCCCGGTTTGACAACAAGATCGACGCCGATGGCAAGATCGAGCCCCAGGACTGGATGCCCGATGCCTATCGCAAAACGCTGGTGCGCCAGATCAGCCAGCACGCACACAGCGAAATCGTGGGCATGCTGCCTGAAGGCAACTGGATCAGCCGCGCTCCCAGCCTCAAACGCAAAGCCATCCTGATTGCCAAAGTGCAGGATGAGGGCGGGCACGGCTTGTACCTGTACAGCGCCGCCGAAACACTGGGCACCAGCCGCGACCAGATGCTGGAAGGCTTGCACAGCGGAAAAGCCAAATACAGTTCCATCTTCAACTACCCCACGCTCAACTGGGCCGATATGGGCGTGGTGGGCTGGTTGGTGGATGGCGCGGCCATCATGAATCAGATCCCGCTGTGCCGCTGCAGCTACGGCCCCTATGCGCGCGCCATGATCCGCGTGTGCAAGGAAGAATCCTTCCACCAGCGCCAAGGCTATGAAGCCCTGCTGGTGATGATGCAGGGTACTGCCGAGCAAAAAGCCATGGTGCAGGATGCCGTCAACCGCTGGTGGTGGAAATGCCTGGCCATGTTTGGCCCGCCAGATGCCGATAGTCCGCACAGCGCCCAGGCCATGCGCTGGGGCATCAAACGCATTTCCAATGACGACCTGCGTCAAAAATTTGTCGATGCCACCGTGCCACAGGCCAAGGTCCTCGGCGTGACTCTGCCTGATCCCGACCTGAAGTGGAATGAAGAGCGCCAGCACCATGACTATGGGCAAATTGACTGGGACGAGTTTTGGTCCACGGTGAATGGCAACGGACCCTGCAATAAAGAGCGCCTGGCGACACGGGTCAAGGCACACAACGATGGCCAGTGGGTGCGCAATGCCGCGCTGGCCTATTCCCGTAAACAGCAAACACAAGCCACCAAGGAAGCAGCATGAGCACACCCGCATTGAAAGAATGGCCCCTCTGGGAAGTTTTTGTCCGCAGCAAGCAAGGCCTGGAGCACAAGCATTGCGGCAGTTTGCACGCCGCCGATGCGCAGCAGGCACTGCAGATGGCGCGCGATGTGTACACCCGCCGCCAGGAAGGCGTGAGCATCTGGGTGCTGCCTTCGGCCAGCATCACGGCCAGCGCGCCAGAAGATAAAGAATCGATGTTCGAGCCTGCTGCCGACAAGATCTACCGTCATCCCACCTTCTATGAAATCCCTGACGAAGTGGGGCACATGTAATGGCAGCGCATACCGACTACCTGCTGCATCTGGCCGACAACGCACTGATCCTCGGGCAGCGCAACGCCGAATGGTGTGGTCATGGTCCGATTCTTGAAGAAGACCTGGCACTGGCCAACAACAGCCTGGACCTGATTGGCCAGGCGCGGCTAATTTACCAGCATGTCGCAGCCCTGCACAACGATGGACGCACCACTGAAGACTTGCTGGCCTACTTCCGTGACGTGCCGGATTTCCGCAACTACACCCTGCTGGAGTTGCCCCACAGCACGGCGCTGGCACCCACCGCAGCGGGTGACCGCGACTATGCGGTGACCATTGCGCGCAACTTCCTCTACAGCGCCCTGATGGTGCTGACGTGGGAGGCGCTCAAGGCGTCCAAAGATGCGCAACTGGCCGCGATTGCCGCCAAGTCGCTCAAAGAAACGCAATACCACTTGCGCCACTCGCGCGACTGGCTGCTGCGTTTGGGTGATGGCACCGACGAATCGCACGCTCGCACTCAAGCTGCGCTGGATCACTTGATGCCTTACACCCAGGAGTTCTGGACGTCAAGCGCTATGGAAACTTCAGCAGTTGATGCCGGCGTGGGCATAGCGACGGCCAGCCTGCAAGCGGCCTGGAACGAAGTCATCAACGACACGCTGGCCCAAGCCACGCTCAGGCGCTCCAGCACGGACGGCCATATCTCCACAGGCAAGCAGTGCCTGCATTCTGAGCACTTGGGTTTTGTGCTGGCCGAGATGCAAAGCTTGGCCCGCGTTCATCCCGAAGCTGTTTGGTAAACCCCATGCACGCCATGCCATTACCGGACGGTCCCATCGCTGAAAAGCAACCGTCTGAGCCGCACCATGCGGTGTGGGCTCTGCTGGAGTCAGTGACCGACCCGGAAATTCCGGTAGTGTCGCTGCGCGAAATGGGCATCTTGCGGGCTGTGAGGGAAAGCTCGGAGGGGCTGGAAGTGGTGATCACCCCCACCTACAGTGGCTGCCCGGCCATGAGTCAGATGGAAGACGACGTGATCGCGGCACTGGCGCAAGCCGGCGTGGCAGCCCGCGTGATCACTCAGCTGGCTCCAGCCTGGTCCACCGACTGGATGACGCCCGAGGCCAGAGTCAAGCTGCGGGCCTACGGAATCGCCCCTCCGCAGGCCAGCAGCTGCGCTAGTAAGGGTGTCAATGTGGTGCAGTTTGCTACTAAAAAAATATCTGACTACGTACAGCCAGCAGTGGTTTGCCCGCAATGCGGATCAGACAACACCACAGAAACCTCGCATTTTGGTTCCACGGCTTGCAAGGCACTGTACCGCTGCCTCAATTGCATGGAACCGTTTGATTACTTCAAACCTTATTGAGCGCTCCTGCGTCCCCACCATGTCAACAATTCCCCGTTTTCACGACCTCAAGCTCGCGCGCATCAGCCCCGAAGCCGCAGGGTCTGTCTCCATCACGCTCACCATTCCGCAAAATCTGCGCGAAACCTTTTCGTTCCAGCCAGGCCAGTACCTGACGCTACGAGCCACCATTGACGGCGCCGATGTGCGGCGCAGCTACTCTATATGCAGCACCCGCAGCCACCTGGCGGCCCACCATGAATTAGTGGTGGGCATCCGGCCCATGGAGGGCGGCATATTTTCCAACTGGGCGGTAAAAGAGCTCAAAGAGGGTGACACGTTGGCCGTAATGCCGCCAGACGGACGCTTTGTGTCGAAACGCCCGCGAGCGCTGCATCGCGTCGGTTTTGCCGCCGGTTCAGGCATCACGCCCATTCTGTCCATCATGGCGAGCACGCTCGAAGAGCAGCCAGAGTCGCAGTTCACCCTCATCTACGGCAATCGCAGCATGGCCAGCGTGATGTTCAATGAGTCACTGCAGGACCTGAAGGACCGCTACCCCAATCGCCTCACACTGATCCACATCCTTTCGCGCCAGGCACAGGAGTCCGATCTGCTGCAAGGCCGCATCGACGGCGACAAGATTCGCGCCATCATCGACGCGCTGCTGCCTGTGGGCAGTATGGACGAAGTCTTCATTTGTGGCCCCGAAGTCATGATTGAAGTTACCGAAGCAGCGTTGCTTGCCGCCGGTGTGCCAGCCAACAGCGTGCACAGCGAACGTTTCACCTCGCCGACGCTCGAAGAACTCACGCCTGCTGGCAGGCAGGCCGCCGTGGCGAGTCACAAACTGCCAGTCCTTGGAAAGATTGCGCTGACCGTGGTGTTGGACGGGAAATCTCATGACTTGAATATGGCGTCTGACCAGCATGTGCTGGATGTGGCGCTTGCTGCTGGTCTGGACCTGCCTTATTCGTGCAAAGGGGGAGTCTGCTCCACCTGCCGGGTCAAGGTGATGAAAGGCAGTGTTCACATGGATAAGAATTTTGGGCTGGAAAAATGGGAGACAGAGAAAGGTTTTGTGCTTTCCTGTCAAGCCCGTCCGACCAGTACCCAGTTAACCGTGAGCTTTGACGAACGCTGAGCGCTATTGCATGTGTTGGCGCGAGCTGAAAACATGCTGCTTTCTGAACTTGGCTTTATCCATTTGCAGCGTGCGTTTGAAACGCAAACCCGACTGGTGTGGTCCAAAGATGATCACCACTCCGCGACGAGAGGTCCATCATGTCGACGCTGCCAGCCGGGCTTGCAAAGTTAATCCTACCCTTCGCCGGTCTGTTTTCCAAGCGCGTGTTCCAGTCGGTACAGGTGCTGCTCGCCGGCGCCATTCTGTCCACCGGTAAACGCACAGTGACCTCTGCCCTGCGCATCATGGGCCTGGGCCAGGAGCGGCACTTCCAGACCTATCACCGGGTGCTCAATCGCGCCACATGGTCGAGCCTGGCGGTCAGCCGGATCCTGCTGCAGCTGCCGGTAGCGCGCCTTTGCGCCCGAGGGGCCGCTCGTCTTCGCTCTGGACGACACGATTGAGCGGCGCTGGGGCGCGCGCATTGCCGCCCGCGGCATCTACCGTGACCCGGTGCGCTCGTCTCGCAGCCATTTCGTCAAGGTCAGTGGGTTGCGCTGGCTGTGCATGATGCTGCTGGTGCCTATTCCATGGGCTGCCAGGGTCTGGGCGCTTCCTTTCCTGACCGCGCTGTGCCCGTCACAGCGCTACCACGACAGCCAAGGCAAGAGGCACAAAAAGCTCACCGACTGGGCACGCCAGATGGTCAAGCAGGTCAGCCGCTGGCTGCCCAATAGGCCAATTGTTATTGTGGCCGACAGCGCCTTTGCCGCGCTGGATTTTCTGGGCGCCGCAAGGCGGCATGCTACTGTCATCACCCGTTTGCGCCTGGATGCCGCGCTGTATGCACCAGCGCCCGAGCGCCGTCCTGGACAGCGCGGACGCACGCGCCTCAAGGGCGAACGACTGCCTGCGCTGGGCGAAGTGCTTGCCGATTCGGCCACTGCATGGACCGAACTGACGCTTGCCTGCTGGTATGGCGAGCACGACCGCACGGTCGAGGTCGCCAGCAGCACGGCTGTCTGGTACCACCCCGGCATGCCCACCGTCCCGCTTCGCTGGATCCTGATCCGCGATCCGCTGAAACAATTCGAGTCCCAGGCCCTGCTATGCACTGCACAAGAGGCCACGCCATCGTTCATCCTGGAGTGCTTCGTGCAGCGCTGGCAGGTTGAAGTCACCTTCGAGGAAGCACGCGCCCATCTGGGCGTCGAAACCCAGCGCCAGTGGTCAGACAAGGCGATTGCGCGCACCACGCCTTGCCTTTTTGCACTGTATTCCCTCGTGACGCTGGCCGCGCAGCAGCTGTTTTCAACCGGACAGATTTACCGGCGCTGCGCCGCCTGGTATCCCAAACCGCAGGCCACCTTTTCCGACACCATCGCTTGCGTGCGCCGCAACTTATGGAGCCACGCGTATTTTTCAATCTCGCCTCATGAGAGCGACATGGGGAAAATCCCGCGCCCTTTGGTCGATCGCTTCATCGACTCGCTTTGTTATGCGGCTTGAATGGATAAAGCCGAGCTGAAGGCCTAACCAATCATCATCATGACCAAGACAATTCAAAGTTACATTGCCGGCCGCTGGATCGGCCAGCAAGGCGCTCAGACCCTGCGCAGCGCGATCAATGGCCGTCCGGTAGCCCAAACCCACGCCGAGGTCATCGATTTTGGTGAGGCAGTCCAGCACGCACGTCGTGTCGGACTGCCTGCCCTATTGGCGCTGGACTTCCAGCAGCGCGCCGAGCGTTTGAAGGCCTTGGCCAAGTATCTGATGGAGCACAAGGAACTGCTTTACCCCGTCTCTGCCCACACAGGAGCTACGCGCGCTGACAGTTGGATCGACATCGAAGGTGGTGCAGGTACGCTGTTTGCATTTGCAAGTATCGGCAGCAATGAACTTCCCTCGGGCAACATCGTTCACGAAGGTCCTGCAATTCCTTTGGGAAAAAAGGGCGTTTTTTCCGGCACCCACATTTTGGTGCCTCGCGGTGGTGTTGCAGTCCACATTAACGCTTTCAATTTTCCGGTTTGGGGTTTGCTGGAAAAATTTGCACCCAGCTTCCTGGCGGGGATGCCCTGCATTGGCAAGCCTGCGACGTCCACCAGTTATCTGACCGAAGCCGCAATGCGTCTGATTGTGCAGTCAGGCATCCTGCCGGAGGGGAGCTTGCAGTTGGTTGTCGGTGGTGTTGGCGACTTGCTGGACCGACTCGATGGCGCTGATGTCGTCACATTTACCGGCTCAGCTGACACCGCTGCGAAACTGCGGGTGCATCCGAACTTGGTGCGTCACAGCATCCCATTCAATGCCGAGGCCGATTCACTGAACTGCGCGATCCTGGCCCCTGATGTAACACCTGACGACGAGGAGTTTGATCTCTTTGTGAAAGAAGTGGCACGCGAGATGACGACCAAGGCGGGGCAGAAATGCACTGCAATCCGTCGCGCTATTGTGCCACGCCATCATCTTGATGCTGTGGTCGAGAGGTTGCGTACGCGCTTGGCCAAGACGGTGATGGGCGACCCTGGTGTGGACGGCGTGCGCATGGGGCCGTTGGCATCTCACGCCCAGCAGGCCGATGTAGCGGACCGCGTTGCCACTTTATTGCAAAGCACCGAACTTGTCTTTGGAGAGAGCGACTGCCCAGCTCTCAAGGGCGAGGACGTTTCTGATGGCGCGTTCTTTGCGCCGACGTTACTGGTTTGCCAACGGCCATTTGAGTCTCAGGCGGTGCATGACGTCGAGGCCTTTGGACCCGTATGCACGCTGATGCCCTACGACGGATTGGATGACGCGCTGGCTCTTGCCTCCCGTGGCAAGGGGAGTCTGGTGGCGACATTGGTTACCCGCGATCCGCAGGTTGCGGCAAAAGTCATTCCCGCAGCGGCAGCGTGGCACGGACGCCTGCATATTTTGGACCGTGAAGCAGCCGTTGAATCCACGGGCCACGGCTCGCCGCTGCCACTGCTCAAGCACGGTGGTCCGGGCCGTGCGGGAGGAGGCGAAGAGCTGGGCGGCATTCGCGCTGTCAAGCACTATCTGCAGCGTGCAGCCGTGCAAGGCTCGCCCACGATGCTGGCAGCGGTCACTGGCGAACATGTGCGTGGTGCCAAGGTGAACGACACACCAATTCACCCGTTTCGCAGCTACTTTGAAGACCTGAAAATCGGCGACTCTTTACTCACGCATCGGCGCACTGTTGGCGAGGCGGATATTGTCGCATTCGGTGGTATTTCGGGTGACTACTTCTACATGCACTTCGACGAGATCGCCGCGAAGGACTCACAGTTCGGCAAGCGGATTGCACACGGCTACTTTGTGCTCTCTGCGGCTGCGGGTTTGTTTGTTTCCCCTGCACCAGGTCCTGTTCTGGCCAACTACGGCCTGGACGCGTTGCGATTCATCAAACCCGTAGGGATTGGCGACACAATCCGTGCACGTCTGACTGCCAAACGTAAAACCGATCGCAACAAGAAAGACGACAAAGGCGTTGGGCAAGGTGTCGTTGCCTGGGATGTGGAGGTCATGAATCAGCATGACGAAATAGTAGCCAGCTACGACATTCTGACGCTAGTCGCCAAGCGGGGTTGAGCCACATCATGCCCTGCTATTCAATTGAAGGTGTGGTGCCGGTCATTGATCCGAGCGCGTATGTACACCCCACTGCGGTATTGATCGGCGATGTCATCATCGGGGAAAACTGCTATGTCGGCCCCAACGCCTGCCTGCGTGGCGATTTCGGGCGCATTGTGTTGAAGGCCGGCGCCAATGTCCAGGACACCTGCGTGATGCATGGTTTTCCCGACCACGATACGGTTGTCGAAGAGAACGGCCATATCGGCCATGGTGCGGTGCTGCACAGTTGTATCGTGCGTCGCGGCGCATTGGTAGGCATGAACGCTGTGGTGATGGACGAGGCAGAGGTTGGCGAGCAGTCCATTGTGGCTGCGTGTGCGTTTGTTCCAGCGGGGATGCGAATCCCGCCGCGCACCTTGGTAGCTGGTATTCCTGCCAAAGTCAAACGTGAGTTGAGCGAGGCTGAGATCGCTTGGAAGACGCAAGGCACTCAAACCTACCAAGATTTGACTCTTCGCTGCATTGCCACTATGCAGCTGGTTGAACCGCTACTCTTTGTTGAACCCGACCGTCCCCAAGTGCGATCACCGCATGTGAAATCTCTGACGGCGACCAAGCGGACTTGAGGTCCTTTCGATTTAAATAAACAAGGCAGCCGCATGAATCTGCATAACTGGCCCGTTGACCGTAAGCGTCTTGGCACGGCACCTTGACCGCGCTGCCGATTCAGGATTGCCGTTGCCAGCGGTGAGGCAGTAGTTCGTCGATGCGAGAGTTCATGTGGCCAGGCAGCCTGCTCAGCACGTCCTTCAGATAAGCCCAGGGGTCATGGCCATGCAGCTTTGCCGACTGCAACAAACTCATCACGACGGCGGCTCGCTGGCCGGCTAGTTCGCTGCCGGCAAACAACCATGCCCGGCGCCCCATTGCCCATGGCCGAATCAGATTTTCGAGATGGTTGTTATCAATCTGGACGTTGCCGTCGGCCAGATAAGTGGTCAGCGCTTCCCAGCGGTTCAGGCTGTAGTCAATCGCTTTGGCCGTGGCACTGCCCTCGGGCACGCGTTGCCTCTCCCGCTTCAGCCAGGCGTGCAGATCCTCGCAAAGCGGCTTTGCGCTCGATTGCCTGATAGAGAGTCGATCTTCGGGCGACAAGCCTTTGACCTGGCGCTCGATCTGGTAGAGCGCGGCAATGCGCTGTATCGCCTGCGTGCCCACCGGACTCAGGCGGTCCTTGACCAGTTCATCAAACTTTCGGCGTGCGTGCGCGAAACACGCTGCGCCGACACGGGTCTGCTGCTTGAGGACTTGGTCGTATACCCCGTATCCGTCGGAGATCAGCGTGCCCGACCAGCCCTTGAGAAATTCAAGCGGGTACTTGGCCCCTCGGCCCAGGCAGAACTCATAAACCACGCCTGGAGAAACATCAAAGCCGCTTCGAGCATAGGCCCAGATGTAGGCCCTTTTGGTCTTGCCCGCACCAGGGTCCAGCATGGCCACCGGGGTTTCGTCGGCATGCACCACCGCGCAGTTGAGGACAAACTCCCGGTGCGCCGCATACAGGGGCACAAGGGCAGCGCCTGCCTGGCCAGACCACGATGCCAGCGTGGAGCGCGGCGTGTGAACGCCAGAGCGGGCGTTGATTTGTTCCTGCCGGTAATACGGAATGTGATCGACGAAGCGGCTCACGGCAGTGTGCGCCACCAGACCCGGCCGTGGGCATGCCCTTGTCAATGATGTGCGGCTCCACCGGCTCTTGTACCAAGGTCTGGCAGCACTTGCAGGCCCACTTGCCGCGGATGTGGCGGTGCACGAAGAATTCGGCTGGAATGATGTCCAGGCGCTCGCTCACGTCTTCACCGATACGCACCATGGCCTGACCGCATCCGCAGGTTGTGTTCTCTGGCTCGTGGTGGTGCTCCACACGTTTGAGGTGTTCTGGCAGGGCTTGACGTTTGGGCTTGCGGCGGGCGTCATGCTCGGTGTCTGCCGTGTCGCCAGAATCCTTGGCAGCCGCCTTCAGTGCTGCAAGTTGTGCTTCCAGATCCGCCTGGTCGGCCGCCAGCGTTTCTTCAAACAACTGGCGCTGCTCGGCATTCATGCGCTCGGTCTTGGCATCAAATCGCCAAGCCTTCAGGCGGCGCAGCTCAAACAAGATGCTCTGGATACGCGCTTCCTTGAACTCGATGGCCTTGGCCTGCGAGTCAATTTGCTGGCTTTGCTGGCCAATGTGCTGGAGGACCTTGGCCGCCAACGCTGCAGCGGCCTCAGGGCCCAGACCGACGAAGTCCTGAGCGCTGAGGGTGTGCACGTTGAGCATGCTGTCATTGTGCAAAAGGCGCACAGCGATTGGAACTAGGGCAT
Source organism: Polaromonas hydrogenivorans (assembly GCF_040105105.1). Lineage (GTDB taxonomy): Bacteria > Pseudomonadota > Gammaproteobacteria > Burkholderiales > Burkholderiaceae_C > Polaromonas > Polaromonas hydrogenivorans. The sequence continues at coordinate 82,159 of NZ_CP157677.1, forward strand.
CTGCCAATTGCCCTGCGACACCGGCTGCGCCACAGTCGTCACAAGTGCGTAATGGTCTGCATTTGTTCCAGCCGACTCCAGGGAAGGCCGAGCACCAGCGCATCGAATTGCGGCTTGGTCAATGTGATGGATGTCGCCATATCGGCACCACCGCGTGGCCATTCAAAACCACCCTGATTGAGCCGGCGCGCCGCACACCACAGGCCGAAGCCATCGTGCAGCAATAGTTTGATGCGGTTGCCACGGGCGTTGGCAAACAGGTATCCATGGTGGGCCTGGGCAACCCCGAACACCTGCACCACCCGGGCCAGCAAGCGCTCCGTTCCCATGCGCATGTCGATGGGAGCCGTTGCCAGCCATAGCGCGTCGATGCGGATCATCGCAGCCACTCGCGTAGCCAGGCCGCGCACTCTGCCGCGGCAGCAACGGGCCAGCGCACTTCAATAGTGGCGGCGCCTCGGCGCAGTTCCATATGAATGTCCGGCAGCGCGGATGCGGCCTGCTGTGCACAGGGCAAGGCCAGTGCAACGAAGCCGGCACATTCGGGCCTGCCGTCCGCCGGCGCCTGGCGGGCCTTGCGGCGCCATTTATGCACGAGATTGGCGTTGAGCCCATGGGCCAGTGCGATCGCTGCGACGGAAGCGCCTGGCTGGCTGCATTCGCTCAAAACTTGCGTCCTGAACGCCTCGCTGTGAGGCCGTCGGGCAAGCGTTTTGGAGTGTTCCATGAGGTGTCCACTTGAGTTCTTGGTGGACACCATCGTCGCCTGGCTACGCTACTGATTCAATATGTGATGACCAGCCGCATACCCAGCAGCGGCTCGAATTGATGGCAGAAGTCGTCGATGAGGCAAAACAGTTCTGTGGTCTTGTCCATGATGGGGCACCTTCATATGCATCGGGTGCGCCGATTTTGCAGTCAGCCACCTCCTGCTTGCACGCCGTACGGATGTGCCGCTTATCCAGAATTCACGTTTAAACAAGTGGCAGCAGTGCCCGATACGACAGGAAAGCGCCCCATGCCCAGCGATGATGAAATACGCGCATTGATTTCAAGCTCCAAGCTGAGCGACTGGTTCAAGCACGCCTTGCTGAAGCACTCGACCGTGACCCCAAGGAAGCGGCGGCCGATGCCGGATTGCTGTCAATTGTCCTGGACAAGCGTGCGAGTTCGCTGGAAGCGTAGGCACTGGCATTGCAAGCCATCCTTGAGGCCAAGCGAAGTGGTCTTCCTTAGATGGGACGTTGAGCGCAATCATGGGGATGCTCATTAAACAAGCCGCAATGGCGTGACGCACCGGCATATGGCCTTGGGCCGCAAAGTAGCGTTCTTGCCAGAATTTGCCACCTAACAAAAATACCCGGCACTTACGGTCGGGTCCATCATTTGAAAGCAAGGAAAATCGGTGTTCACCGGCGTTTGCTCCATGGTCTGACTTTCAAGGTGAAACCAATCCATCAAGGTGCAGGCAAGACCGGCCGAGTTGACGATTGAGCAGGACACACAGCGTATGGGCCGCAGTATTCGTCCTCGTTGAGATCACGTTCATCGGATCAACGCGACAACCCCCTGCGGCTACTTCAGTTCGGCTTGACTCGCTTGCAGTCGTACGATGTCATGCGTCAAGCGGATGTGCACTTCCAGCGCCAATGCAGCGCGTGCCTCTTGCCGGCCGATGGCAGCGCGGTAAATGGCCTCGTGTTCCTGAAGCACATTGCGTCCGCTGGCGTGGCCTGCGGTCAGGCGCCAGTTGATGTTACGGTAGCGCTCAGCATGGCGGTACAGGATGGAAAGGAGGTACTTGCTCCAGGTCGAATTGAAGCCTGCAATCAGTGCCTCATGAAAGGCTTTGTTACGCCGCTCCCAGCGGCCTGAGCCGGACTCAGCGAGATCAATTTCGGTTTTAGCCAGCAGTTCGTAACTTTGCACAAGCGCGGCTTCCCACTGGGCGTCCCCGTGGCGGATGGACTGGCGCAAGGCCTCGGTCTCCAGCATCACGCGGGTATTGGTCACGTCTTCCAGGTCCGCCATGGAGATCGGTGCCACCCGGAAACCGCGCTGGCCTTCGGAGGTGACCAGTGCGTCGGACACCAGCAGCGACAAGGCCTCGCGCAGGGTGCCGGCACCCACCTCGTATTGGTCCTTCAGGTGCTCCACGCGCAGCCGTTCGCCGGGGGCCAGTTTGCCGCACACCACGTCATGGCGCAGACTCAGGTAGGCACGCTCGACCAGCGTGCGGGGAGGTGCCGTCTCGGCGTCAGGGTCGCTACCCAGGCCTGGCTTCAAGAATGGCATCACAATGCTCCCCCTTCGCGGTGGAGATCTGGTGCCGGCGCCGCGCCGCTGCGGTCCTGGCGCTGCTTTTGCCGGTAGGCCAGTTGCGGGCGGGTCAGGCCCAGCATGCGCGCTGCCTCCGACAGATTGCCACGGGCGCGGACCACCGCCTGGTCCAGCACGCGTGCCTCCACCTCCTCCAGTGAGCTGCCGCTGTCCAGAATGCGCGCGCTCAGATCGTCGTCCTGCGCCGTGGGCAAGCGGGCCAGATGGCCATGCGCGTCCAGGCTGGTCTGCGCGGTCTCGGGCTGGTTCGGAAACAGGTGCTCGACTTCCACCTTGCCGGACTGGCTTGCCAGAATGACGCCGCGCTCCACCAGGTTTTCCAGCTCGCGCACATTGCCTGGCCAGTCGTGCTGCAGCAGCGCCTGCAGGGCCCTCTCTTCAAAGCCCAGGATGCGCTTGCTGTGCAATGCGCAAAAGCGCGCGAGCATGCCTTGGGCCAAGTGCTCGATGTCGGTCTTGCGCTCGCGCAGCGGCGGAATGCAGATGGGGTATACATTGAGGCGGTACATCAGGTCGCGCCGGAAGCGCCCGGCCTGCACGGCTTGTTCCAGGTCGACATTGGTGGCCGCCACCAGGCGCACGTTGACCTTGCGCGTGGCTTCGCCGCCCACGCGCTCGATCTCGCCCTCCTGCAACACGCGCAGCAGTTTGGCCTGGGCCGCGAGCGGCATTTCACCCACCTCGTCGAGCAGCAGGGTGCCGCCATCAGCGCGCTCAAAGCGGCCCGCACGTGCCGCATGCGCGCCCGTGTAGGCGCCTTTTTCCACGCCAAACAGCTCGGCCTCGATCAGCTCGGCGGGCAGCGCGGCGCAATTGACCGCCACAAAAGGCCCGCTGGCGCGGCTGGAGAGTTCGTGCAGGGCACGCGCAAAGCGCTCCTTGCCAACGCCGGTTTCACCGGTCAGCAACACGGTGGCCTGGGTTTGCGCCACCTTTTGCATCAGCGAGTAGGCCTTGCGAAAGGCGGTGGAATTGCCAATCAGCTGGCCACCCTGACTGGCGGGCTCCACCTGGGATTTCAGGGCATCCACCTGGGATTGCAGGGCTTCCATCTTTTCCACCAGTGAGTCATCTGTGAAGTAGACCCGATGCGCTTCGCCGTCAGGCCATTCCTCGATCGGGCGCCCGATGATCTGGCAATGGTCGGCGCCACAGGCAGCGCACAGTGTCTCCTTGAAAAGAATCAGCCGGCCCATGAAGGCACTGGTGTAGCCGCTCGCATAGCCCATCAGCGTCCAGCAAGACGGGTCGTCCACCAGGCCAAACTTCTGCCGGTGCGCATAAGCCTCCCAGGAATGATCCCAGCGAAAGTCGCCGTAGAACTGGCCCGCCTGGATGTCGAAGCTGAGCTTGACAGGCGTGACCCGCGCCGCCCCTTCGAGCATGTGCAGCTGCGGGCCAACCATAAAGCTGTCCTGCATGGACTCACCAGGCCGTGTCTTTTTGGCGTATTCGGCGTCGGACAGCCCCGAGGCGTAACCCATGCGCGTGAGGATGCGCCGCGCATGCTCGGGGCCTACCGAGCTCACCAGGTCCTGGCGCAGCGCGGCCAGCGCGTTGGTGTGCATCAACACCATGCGGCGGTCACCCAGCCAGATCGCACCACTGTCTGTTTCAAAGCGCAGCAGGCGGCGCAAATCGCTGTCCGGGGGGTATTTGAGGCTCATATGCAGATCGTCTCGCGGTAAGGCCAAAAAGCCATTTTCTCGATATTTCTTAAATCAGCACCACGTCGTGTCCGATGTTTGGTTTTTCGGCTGAGGTTTGACCATTTGGTGAATTCTAACCATCTGGAGTGCATCAAATGGACGATTTACCAAGAAATTGATCGACTGCAAGTCCAAGGGTAAGCCCTAGTGCGCATCGAATTTTGTCCTTATTTTTGAAAAAACAAACCGATTTTTTAAGGGTTTCCCCTTGAAATATCGAGATATTTTGAGATTGGACTCTTTTTGGCAAGGTCCTTGCAAAGTCCATAACAGTCAAACCCGCCACTTCATGTCCATGTACTTCACTTCACCAACAGTCCCGACCATAAGGTCCTGCGCGCCGTCAAACGGCATTCAGGGTGCCTCGCATGAATAAGCCTGTGTCTCCTGGCGCGGATGGGCTCACTTGCGAAATCACACGCAGGTTTGTCCGTGTCAAACAAATCAGAGCGGACGGCCTGGTGTGTTTCGAGTTCGCCATTGGTTGGCCCGAGTTGTTTGTTGACCTGATGTTGCCCCAGTCTGCCTTTGACGACTTCTGCGTCCGGCAGCAGGTGCAGCTTTTGAGCGATTGAATCCCCGCGCAGTTTCTTTTCAAAAAAGGATAGTTCCCATGTCTGTAGATCTCCATACCCGTGAAATCAAGCCCTTGCGCAACACTTTTACGCATACCGCGCAATACGTGGGCAATGACAAGCCGGCCTCGCGCTACCAGGAAGCCACCTTGGGCACACAGCCGACAGCCAACTTCCACTACCGCCCGACCTGGGATCCGGCGCATGAAATCTTTGACGCCTCCCGCTCGGCCATCAAGCTGGCCGACTGGAACGCGCTGCGCGACCCGCGCCAGTATTACTACGGCACCTGGACCATGGCACGGGCGCGCCAGCAAGATGCGATCGAGGCGAGCTACGAATTTGTGGATTCCCGTGGCCTGGTCGCCAAGATGCTAGATACCGTGCGCGCCAAGACCTGTGAAGTGCTGATGCCGCTGCGCCACGTGGCCTGGGGCGGCAACATGAACAATGCCTCGATTGGCGCTTATGGCTACGGCACGCCGTTCACAGCACCGGCCATGTTTCACGCCATGGACCAGCTGGGCGCTGCGCAGTTCATCACCCGCCTGGGCCTGGCGCTGGATGAACCCGGCGTGCTGCAGGCTGGCAAGAACGACTGGCTGACCGATGCACGCTGGCAGCCGCTGCGCCATTACGTCGAGGACACACTGGTATTGCAGGACCCGTTTGAACTGTTCATTGCCCAGAACTTCGCCCTGGATGGCCAGCTCTATCCGCTGATCTTTGGCAGCTTTGTCGATGACCACATCGTGCCGCAGGGCGGCACGGCAGTCGCCATGCTCACCGCCTTCATACCCGAGTGGCACAACGAAAGCGCACGCTGGATCGACGCCGTGCTCAAGGTGGCCGCAGCCGAATCTTCGGACAACAAGCAACTGATTGCAGGCTGGGTCAAGCGCTGGGCCGATCGCGCGCAGACCGCACTCGCACCGGTGGCCGAACTCGCACTGGGCGAACAGGGTTCGCAGGCGCTGCAGGAGGCGCGCACCAGCCTCGACCTGCGCGGCAAAAAAGTTGGCATCGCGCTCGCCTGAGCGCTCACAACAAAATCAAAGGAGACACACCCATGTCCAATGTATTCATTGCCTTTCAGGACAACGAAGATTCGCGTCCCATCATCGAGGCGATTCTGGCCGACAACGCCAATGCGCAAGCCAGCTACCCCACCGGTCTGGTCAAGATCGTTGCGCCCGACAGCCTGGTGATTCGCCGCGCAAGCATTGAGGAGCTGATCGGCCGCTCCTTCAACCTGCAGCAGATCCAAGTCAATCTCGTCACGCTCTCGGGCCGCATCGACGAAGACGACGACCAGTTCTCGCTGAGCTGGACACATTGAACCCCACCCCACCAGGACACAAAAAATGGACACCCCTGTCATCAAGAAAAAGCTCGGTCTGAAGGACCGCTACGCCGCCATGACGCGCGACCTCGCCTGGGACACCACCTACCAGCCGATGGACAAGGTCTTCCCGTATGACAAATACGAAGGCATCAAGATCCACGACTGGGACAAATGGGAAGACCCGTTTCGTCTGACCATGGACGCCTACTGGAAGTACCAGGGCGAAAAAGAGAAAAAGCTGTATGCGGTGATCGAGGCCTTCGCCCAGAACAACGGCCAGCTGGGCATCACCGATGCACGCTACGTGAATGCGCTCAAGCTGTTTCTGACCGGTGTCACGCCGCTGGAGTATTACGCCTACCGCGGCTTCGCCCATGCCGGTCGCCAGTTTACCGGTGCCGGTGCCCGCGTGGCTTGCCAGATGCAGTCGATTGACGAGTTGCGCCACCACCAGACCGAAACGCATGCGCTGAGCCACTACAACAAATACTTCAACGGCCTGCACAGCCCGCAACACATGTTTGATCGTGTGTGGTACCTGTCGGTACCCAAATCGTTCTTTGAAGATGCGTATACCGGGGGGCCGTTCGAGTTTCTCACCGCAGTGAGCTTCTCGTTTGAATATGTATTGACCAACCTGTTGTTCGTGCCATTCATGTCGGGCGCGGCGCACAACGGCGACATGTCCACCGTGACCTTTGGCTTCAGCGCGCAGTCCGACGAGTCGCGCCATATGACGCTGGGCATCGAGTGCATCAAGTTCATGCTGGAGCAGGACCCCGACAACGTGCCCATCGTGCAGGGCTGGATCGACAAATGGTTCTGGCGCGGCTACCGCCTGCTGAGCATCGTGGCCATGATGCAGGACTACATGCTGCCCAAGCGCGTGATGAGCTGGCGCGAGAGCTGGGAAATGTACGTGGAAGACAACGGCGAAGCCCTGTTCAAGGACCTGGCCCGCTACGGCATCCGCAAGCCCAAGGGCTGGATACAGGCTTGCGAAGGCAAGGACCACATCAGCCACCAGACCTTCGCCGTGTTTTACAACTACAGCGCCGCAGCCGCCCTGCATACCTGGATTCCGAAGGAGGAAGAAATGGCCTGGCTGTCGGAGAAGTACCCCGAGACCTTCGACCAGGTTTACAAGCCGCGATGGGACTACTGGCGCGAGCAGGCCGACAAGGGCAACCGCTTCTACCAGAAGACCCTGCCCATGCTGTGCCAGACCTGCCAGATTCCCATGATCTTCACCGAGCCGGGGGATGCCACCAAGATCTCCTACCGCGAGTCCGACTACCTGGGCAACAAGTACCACTGCTGCAGCGACCACTGCAAGGAAATCTTTGACAACGAGCCCGAGAAGTATGTACAGGCCTGGCTGCCGCCTCAGCAGGTTTATCAGGGCAACTGCTTCAAGCCCGATGCCGATCCCACCCAGGAAGGCTTTGATCCGCTGCTGGCCGTGCTGGATTACTACAACCTGAAGGTCGGCAGCGACAACTTCGACTTTGACGGTTCGGAAGACCAGAAGAACTTTGCCGCCTGGCGCGGCGATTCCACAGAAGGAGCACAAAAATGAGCGTCGTCGCCCTCAAACCCTACAGCTTTCCCGCCAAGGACGTGCGGGAAAACTTCCCCGCCCCGCTGTTGTTCATCGGCTGGGACGATCACCTGATGTTTGGCTCACCCGTTGCGTTGCCCCTGCCACCCGACACACCGTTTGGCGCGCTGGGCACGGCGGTGCTGCCCGGCATCTATGGCTACCACCCGGACTTTGCCCGGATCGACTGGGACAAGGTCGAGTGGCTGAAGTCGGGCCAGCCCTGGACACCCGATCCGGCCAAGTCGCTGGCCGAAAACGGTTTGAAGCACAAGGACGTGATCCGCTTTCGCACCCCTGGACTGAGCGGCATCAACGGATCGTGTAATTAAGTGGGAATGAGCAGACCATGAGTTATCAACTGACCATTGAGCCACTGGGCGCGACCATCGAGGTCGAAGAGGGCCAGACACTGCTGGACGCAGCACTGCGCCAAGGTATCTACATTCCGCACGCCTGCGGACACGGCCTGTGCGGCACCTGCAAGGTGCAGGTGTGTGACGGTGAGGTGGATCATGGTCATGCCAATCCGTTCGCCCTGATGGACTTCGAGCGTGATGCCGGCAAAACGCTGGCCTGCTGTGCCACGCTGCAAAGCGATGGCACTATCGAGGCTGACATCGATGAGGATCCGGATGCGCAAATGATCCCGGTGCGCGACTTTCTCACCACGGTGTCGCGCATCGAGCACCTGACGCCCACCATCAAGGGCATCTTTCTCAAGCTCGACCAGCCGATGCATTTTCAGGCGGGCCAGTACGTACAGGTGGTGATTCCTGGCATCGAAGGCGGCCGGGCGTTTTCCATTGCCAATGCACCCGTGCAAGTGCAAGCCAGCGGTGAGATCGAGTTGAACGTTCGCATCGTTGCTGGCGGTGCGGCCACCACGTGGCTGCATCAGAACCTCGCCGTGGGCAATCGGCTGCAGATCTCCGGACCCTATGGCCGCTTTTTTGTGCGCAAGTCCACCCAGGTGCCGACGATCTTCATGGCGGGCGGATCGGGTTTGTCGAGTCCCCGTGCCATGCTTCATGACCTGCTGGAAGACAAGAGCCTGCACCCCATGACTCTGCTGTACGGGCAACGCACGCGTGAAGAGCTGTATTACGACGACGAGTTTCGCGCGCTTGCCGCCCAGTACCCGCACTTCACCTATGTGCCTACGCTGTCGGGTGAACCGGAAGGATCGGATTGGGCCGGCGCACGCGGCTTTGTGCACGACGTGGCCAAGGCCCACTTTGGTGGAACCTTTTCCGGCCACCAGGCCTATCTGTGCGGGCCGCCCGTGATGATCGAGGCTTGCATCGCCACCCTGATGCAGGGGCGCTTGTACGAGCGCGACATTTACACCGAGAAGTTCCTCTCGGCAGCCGACACCAATCAGCAGCGCAGTCCCCTGTTCAAGCGGGTTTGAAGGGTATCACGATGTTCTTCGACACCCGTCCCAAGGTCAGCGTGCATGTCATGCAAACCGACGAGACCTATGCATGCGCCACCAGCGAGAGCCTGCTGCAAGGCATGTTGCGCCTGGGTCGCAAGGGCATTCCGGTGGGCTGCGTCAACGGCGGTTGTGGCGTCTGCAAGGTTCACGTTCTGGAGGGGCAATGCCAGGCGCTGGGCCCCATCAGCCGCGCGCACGTCAGTGCCGCAGAGGAAGCACACGGATTCACCCTGGCCTGCCGTGTAGCGCCCCTCACCCCGGTTCGGCTGGAGGTGGTAGGGAAGTTTGAAAAGCCATTTCGCAAGGGGTTTGCCACCAAGGCAAATTCCTGATCATTCCAACCAAGAGGAGACTTCAATGGGTATTTCACGAATCGGTCACGTCAACCTGCGGGTGATGGACATGGCAGCCGCACTCAAGCACTATGAAAAGGTGCTGGGCATGAAAAAAACGATGGAGGATAAGCACGGCAACGTGTACCTCAAGTGCTGGGACGAGTGGGACAAATACTCCCTGATGCTGAGCCCGTCCGACCAGGCCGGCATGAACCATGTCGCCTACAAGGTCGAGAACGATGCCAACCTGGACGATCTGCAAAAGAAGATCGAAGCCTACGGCATCACCACCACATCACTGCCAGAAGGCACGCTGCCCTCGACCGGACGCATGCTGCAGTTCAACCTGCCCAGCGGCCACGAAATGCGGCTTTATGCGATGAAGGAATACGTCGGCACCGAAGTCGGCTCCACCAATCCCGATCCCTGGCCCGACAACATCACGGGAGCGGGTGCGCACTGGCTGGACCACTGCTTGCTAATGTGCGAACTCAACCCCGAAACCGGCATCAACAAGGTGGCCGAAAACACCAAATTCGTGATGGAGGTGCTCGACTTCTTCCTGACCGAGCAGGTCTTGGTCGGCCCTGACGGCGACATGCAGGCGGCCACCTGGCTGGCACGCACCACCACGCCGCACGACATCGCCTTTGTCGGCGGGCCGCGCATGGGACTGCACCACATTGCGTACTTCCTGGACTCGTGGCACGACATCTTGAAGTCGGCTGACGTGATGGCCAAGACCAAGACCCGGATCGATGTGACACCCACCCGCCACGGCATCACGCGCGGCGAGACGATTTATTTCTTTGATCCCAGTGGCAACCGCAACGAGACCTTCGCGGGCCTGGGCTACCTGGCTCAGCGCGACCGGCCGGTGACCACCTGGACGGAAGAGCACATGGGTAGCGGTATTTTTTACCACACGGGTGAGATGGTGCCGTCGTTCACCGAGGTGTACACCTGAGCGATTGCGTCATGGGCTTCCCGCGCCCATGACGGCGTTGGTGCGGTGCAGGCCCTCAGGTCTTGCTTCATCCATTTGGAAATTAATAACAAGTCATGAAAAAAATCATTTTTGCCGCGGCCCTGGCCGCCAGCCTGGGTGCGCACGCCGGTGGTCATTACGTGCCCGGGGTCGAAGGCATTCAGGCCGCCAGCGTGCCGCCCCCCGGGGCCTACTACCTCGGTTACCTGGTGGACTACAACATTGACCAGTTCAAGGCGCCGGGCACCCGCAACGACTTGCCCGGCCACAACAGCGGCACCGTGGTTGCGCTGGCCAACCGGTTCGTCTGGATTTCAAACCACAAATTTGCGGGCGCAGATTTCGGCATGGAGGCGATTGTTCCGGTGATCGGCACGTCCTTGACGATCAATGCGGCGTCCATCTCGGAAACCCGGACGGGCCTCGGCGATGTTTACCTCGGCCCTCTGGTTCTGGGCTGGCACGGTTCCAACTGGGATGCGGTGGCTTCTGCCGGCCTCTGGCTCGACAGCGCATCAAACTCAACACCCGTGGCACCCGGCAAAGGATTCAAGTCGACGATGCTGACGGCTGGCGCCACCTACTACTTCGACGCCAGCAAGACCATTTCCGGCTCCGCCCTGATGCGTTTCGAGACCAACTCTAAAAAGTCTGGCGGCTTCAAGCCGGGCAACCAAGCCACGCTGGAGTGGGGCATTGCGAAGGTGATGGGGCCGGTGCAGGTGGGCGTGGTGGGCTACGACCAGGTGCAGGTCAGCAACGACAGCGGCGTGGGCGCCTCCAGCAACAAGTCGTCGCGCCATGCCATTGGCGCCGAGGTTGTGATGCCCATCATAAGCGCTGGCGTGTTCCTAAAGGCAGCGGCCTACAAGGAATACCGATCCGAGGCCGGTACCGGGGTAGAGCCCCGTGGCAACCTGCTGCGGTTCACCTTCGTCAAGGCATTTTGAGCATGACACCGGAGGCGACAACACCCGCAGCCAGTGTCGTGCTGCACACCATTGACGCACAGGCGGCGCATCGGGCCGTGGGCGAGGCGGTGCAGGCCGCACAGGCCATGGGCGTGCGCGTCAATGTGGCGGTGGTGGACGCTTCCGGCGTGCTGGCGGCTTTCCTGCGCATGCCCGGTGCGCCGCTGCATTCGGTGGAGATTGCGATCGACAAGGCCTACACCGCCGTCAGCTTCGGCCTGGCGACGAGCCAGTGGAACGAGGCACTGCAGCAGCATTCTGTCGCCGTGCGTGAAGGCCTCGTGCGCCGACCGCGTTTTGTCGCCTTTGGCGGCGGCTTGCCGGTAATGGAGAACGGGCAGCGCATTGGCGGCATTGGCGTTTCCGGCGGTTCCGAGCAGGAGGATGAAGCTTGCGCGCGCGCCGGACTGGCCGCCATCGGATTAACGGCCTGAGGACGTACGGCACAAACCCAACAGCACTTCAAGCGAGGAAAAAAGTATGAAACAGATTCAAAACTTCATCAACGGCGAGTACGTCACCAACGTCAGCGGAAAGACCTATGAAAAGCGCAACCCGGTCGACAACAGTCTCATCGGGATGGTCCACGAAGCCGGACAGCCCGAAGTGGACGCGGCAGTGGCCGCCGCCCGCGCAGCCCTGCACGGACCCTGGGGCAAGCTCTCGGTGGTAGAGCGCTGCGCCATGCTCGACGGCCTGGTGGCCGAGATCAACCACCGATTTGATGACTTCCTGCAAGCCGAAATCGCCGACACCGGCAAACCCGCCCACCTGGCCTCGCACATCGACATCCCGCGCGGCGCCGCCAACTTCAAGATATTCACCGACACCATCAAGAACGTCTCGACCGAATCCTTCGAGATGCGCACCCCGGACGGCAAAACCGCCCGAAGCTACGGCGTGCGCACCCCGCGCGGCGTCATTGCCATCATCTGCCCGTGGAACCTGCCGCTGCTGCTGATGACCTGGAAATGCGGCCCGGCCATGGCCTGCGGCAACACCGTGGTGGTCAAGCCCTCGGAAGCCACTCCCAGCACCGCCACCTTGTTGGGCGAAGTCATGAACAAGGTCGGCGTCCCCCCGGGTGTCTACAACGTCGTCAACGGCTTTGGCGTCAACTCTGCTGGCTCCTTCCTGACCGCCCACCAAGGGGTCAACGGCATCACCTTCACCGGCGAAACCAAAACCGGCACGGCCATCATGAAAGCCGGCGCCGACGGCATCCGGCCGGTATCGCTCGAACTCGGTGGCAAGAACGCGGCGGTGGTGTTTGCAGACTGCGACTTCCAAAACGCCGTCAACACCGTTACCCGCTCGGTCTTTGAAAACGCCGGCCAGGTCTGCTTGGGCACCGAGCGTGTTTATGTGGAACGTCCTATTTTTGACAAGTTCGTGGCCGCCCTGAAAGTCAAGGCCGAGGGCATGAAACCCGGACGCCCGTTTGACCATGACACCAAAATTGGCCCGCTGGTTAGCAAAATTCACCAAAAAAAGGTGTTGTCTTATTACGCAAAAGCCAAAGCGGAAGGTGCCAACATTGTCTTTGGTGGCGGCGTGCCCGACATGCCCGAAGACTTGAAGGACGGCTGTTGGGTGCAGCCCACCATCTGGACCGGCCTGCCCGAAACCGCCTCGGTCGTGCGTGAAGAAATCTTCGGCCCCTGCTGCCATATCCAGCCCTTTGACACCGAAGAAGAAGCCGTGCGCATGGCCAATGACACCCAGTATGGCCTGGCCACCTCCATCTACACCCAGGACATCAGCCGTGCCAGCCGCCTGGCCACGCAGATCGAAGTGGGCCTGTGCTGGATCAACAGCTGGTTCCTGCGCGACCTGCGCACCCCGTTCGGCGGCTCCAAGCAGTCCGGTATCGGGCGCGAAGGCGGCGTGCATTCGCTCGAGTTCTACACCGAACTGCGCAACGTGATGATCAAGTATTGAAAGACAGAACCATGACTCAGAATCCTGAAATCGGCCAATCCATCCTTGCCAATGGCGTCAATACCAACTACCACGATGTCGGCTCCGGTTTTCCGGTGTTGATGATCCATGGCTCCGGCCCGGGCGTCAGCGCCTGGGCCAACTGGCGCCTGACCATTCCGGCGCTGGCCGCTCAGCGCCGTGTGATTGCGCCGGACATGGTGGGTTTTGGCTTCAGCGAGCGGCCTGCGGGTATCCGTTATGGCCTGGACTCCTGGGTGGCGCAGGCGATCGGCCTGCTTGATGCGCTCAAGATTGAGCGTGCCGACCTCATTGGCAACTCGTTCGGTGGCGCGTTGGCGCTGGCCCTGGCGATTCGCCATCCGACACGGGTCCGGCGCCTGGTGCTGATGGGTGCGGCGGGCGTGTCGTTCCCGATCACGCCCGGTCTGGATGCCGTCTGGGGCTACACGCCGTCGATTGCGAACATGCGCAAATTGCTCGATGTCTTTGCCTTTGACCGCACGCTGATGAGTGATGAACTGGCCGAGCTGCGTTACAGGGCCAGCATCCAGCCCGGCTTTCAGGAAGCGTTCTCGGCGATGTTTCCGGCGCCACGGCAAAACGGTGTGGAGGCATTGGCCAGCCGGGAAGAAGACATCCGCGCGCTGCCGCACGAAACACTGGTGGTCCATGGCCGCGAGGATCAGGTGCTGCCCCTGTCGAACTCCCTGACCCTAGCGCAATGGATTTCCCGTTCGCAATTGCATGTCTTTGGTCGCTGCGGCCACTGGACGCAAATCGAACACGCGGCACGCTTTGCCCAACTGGTCGGGAATTTCCTGGCCGAGGCGGATGCGCTGGAGGCTTGAGGTTCCGCCTGAATTGCTATTTTTTTAATAGCTTATTACGTAGAACAGGCATGCGCTAGAGGCCTGAAACGTATAAAAACTGCCATTTTCTTCATTCAACTGACAGGATTTATTGACCTATGGACGCCAAACTGATCGAAACCCTGGGCGACGAGTTGTTCCACGCCATGAGCACGCAAACCGTGGTCGAGCCGCTGACCAACCGCCACCCCGACATCACCATCGAGCACGCGTACCACATCCAGCAGCGCATGCTCTCGCGCCGCCTGCAGGTCGGTGAGCGCATCGTCGGCAAAAAAATCGGCGTGACCTCGGCCGCGGTGATGAACATGCTGGGCGTCTACCAGCCCGACTTTGGTTACCTGCTCGACGGCATGATCTACAACGAAGGCCAGTCGGTGGACGCCAGCACGCTGATCCAGCCCAAGGCCGAGGGCGAGATTGCCTTTATCCTGAAGAAAGACCTGATGGGCCCCGGCATCAGCAACGCCGACGTGCTGGCCGCCACAGAATGCGTGATGCCGTGCTTCGAGATCGTCGATTCGCGCATCCGCGACTGGAAGATCAAGATCCAGGACACCGTGGCCGACAACGCCTCCTGCGGCGTGTTCGTGCTGGGCAACTGCGCGGTGGACCCGCGTCGCATCGACCTGGCCACCTGCGGCATGGTGCTGGAGAAAAACGGTGAGATCATCGGCACCGGCGCTGGCGCTGCCGCACTGGGCTCGCCCGTGAATGCCGTCGCCTGGCTGGCCAACACGCTCGGGCGTTTGGGCATTGGCCTGAAGGCGGGCGAGGTCATTTTGTCGGGCGCGCTGGCGGCCATGTCACCGGCCAAGGCGGGCGACAACTTCCGCGTGTCGATTGGCGGCATGGGCAGTTGCTCGGTGCGCTTTCACTAAGGCGAAACGGCCATGTCCACGACGGTACTTGATACCCCCACTGGCGCCGTCACGGTGCTGGTCACGCGTCGCGTCAAGGCCGGGCACGAGACGGCGTTCGAGCAAGCGTCGGGCGACATGACGGCTGCTGCCCGTGCGTTCCCGGGTTACCTGGGCGGGCAGCTGGTGCGCCCGGATACCGAGGGTGGCAGCGAGGATCCCAGCCTGTACCACGTGGTGTTCGCGTTTGACACCGCCCACCACCTGCAGGGCTGGCAACAGTCGCCTGCCCGCTCCCTCGGGCTGGCGTCGATTGCGCAGCATATCGAGGGCCAGACACTGCGTCCGGTCAGCGGCCTGGGGCACTGGTTTGCCGCGCCGGTTGGCCCCCAACAGAATCCGCCGCCGCGCTGGAAAGTCGCGGTCGTCACCAGGTTGGGCATTTGCCCCACGGTGTATGTGCTGTTCTTGCTGCTCGGCGCACTGCTGGCGCCGTGGCCCTTGCTGCCCCGGGTGATGTTGCTGACCGCGCTGGTGGTCCTCATCATGACCTGGGCGGTGGCGCCCCAACTCACGCAATTACTCAAGCCCTGGCTGTACCCGGCCATGCGCAGCAAAACTTGACAAGGAACAAAGATGGATCTTCAACTCACAGGCAAGCGGGCACTGGTCACGGGCTCCACGTCCGGCATCGGCTGGGCCACGGCGCGCGAACTGGCGGCCGAGGGCGCACATGTCCTCATCAACGGACGCGACCCGGCCCGGCTGGCCAGCGCGGTGGCACGCATTCAGGCCGAACTCCCGGGCGCCACGATTGACGGCGTGCAGGCCGATCTGTCCTGCGCTGCCGGTTGCCAGCGCTTGCTGGACGCCGCATGCGAGGTGGACCTGCTGATCAACAACCTCGGCATCTTCGAGCCCAAGGCGTTCGAGCAGATTGGCGATGACGACTGGCAGCGCTTTTTCGAAGTCAACGTGCTCAGCGGTGTCCGCCTGTCGCGCCACCACCTGCCGCGCATGAAGGCGCGTGGCTGGGGCCGCATTGTTTTTATCTCCAGCGAGTCGGGCATCTGCCCACCCGCCGAGATGGTGCAGTACGGCATGACGAAGTCGGCCCAGCTGTCAGTCTCGCGCGGGCTGGCCGAAACCTGTGTCGGCACCGGCGTCACGGTCAATGCCGTGCTGCCCGGCCCCACGCGCACCGAAGGCGTGGGGGCGTTCTTTGCCACGCTGGCGCGTGACGCGGGGCAGACGCTGGCCGAGGCCGAGCGTGACTTTTTCAAATACGCGCGCCCGACCTCGCTGCTGCAACGCTTTATCGAACCGGCCGAAGTCGCGGCCATGGTCACCTATGTCTGCAGCCCGCGCGCGGCCGCCACCAACGGCGCAGCACTGCGCGTTGAAGGCGGCGTGGTGCGCACCCTGATCTGAATTTCAACTGACGGAGCTTTCATGAAAAAAATCAAATGTGCCCTGATAGGGCCTGGCAACATCGGCACCGACCTGCTGGCCAAACTGCTACGCAGCCCGGTACTCGAACCCGTGTGGATGGTGGGCATCGACCCCGAATCGGACGGCCTCAAGCGTGCCCGCGAAATGGGCATCAAGACCACTTCGGAAGGTGTGGATGGGCTGCTGCCCCACGTGCTGGCCGACGGCGTGCAAATTGCCTTTGACGCCACCAGCGCCTACGTGCATGCCGAAAACTCGCGCAAGCTCAACGCGCTGGGCGTGATGATGATCGACCTGACGCCAGCGGCCATTGGCCCGTTCTGCGTGCCGCCGGTGAACCTGATGGAACACCTGGGCCAGGGCGAGATGAACGTCAACATGGTGACCTGCGGTGGCCAGGCCACCATCCCGATGGTGGCAGCGGTCAGCCGCGTGCAGCCCGTTGCTTATGGTGAAATCGTGGCCACCGTGTCCAGCCGCTCGGTCGGCCCGGGCACACGCAAGAACATTGACGAGTTCACCCGCACCACTGCAGCCGCGGTCGAAAAAGTGGGCGGTGCCAGAAAAGGCAAGGCCATCATCATCATCAACCCGGCAGAGCCCGCCATGATGATGCGCGACACCGTGCATTGCCTGCTGGACACCGAGCCGGACCAGGCCGCCATTACCGCATCCATCCACAAGATGATTGCCGAGGTGCAGAAATACGTGCCGGGCTACAAGCTGGTGAACGGTCCGGTGTTTGACGGCAAACGCGTCTCGGTGTTTCTGGAGGTGGAAGGCCTGGGCGACTACCTGCCCAAGTACGCCGGCAACCTGGACATCATGACCGCCGCTGCTGCGCGCACGGCAGAAATGTTTGCCCAAGAAATCCTCGCCGGCACGCTCACCCTGAGCCCCCCTGAAGCCGCTACCGTCTGATCCCCTGGAGAAAATCATGAATTTGCAAGGCAAAAAAGTTACCGTTCACGACATGACCCTGCGTGACGGCATGCACCCCAAGCGCCACCTGATGACGCTCGATCAGATGAAAACCATCGCCTGCGGGCTGGACGCGGCCGGCGTTCCGCTGATCGAAGTCACCCACGGCGACGGCCTGGGCGGCTCATCGGTGAACTACGGCTTTCCAGCGCATACCGATGAGGAATACCTGGGTGCCGTGATCCCCTTGATGAAGCAGGCCAAGGTCTCTGCGCTGCTGCTGCCCGGCATCGGCACGGTGGATCATTTGCTGATGGCCAAAGACCTGGGCGTGGGCACCATCCGCGTGGCCACGCATTGCACCGAGGCCGATGTGTCGGAGCAGCACATCAGCAAGGCGCGTGCCCTGGACATGGACACCGTGGGCTTTTTGATGATGGCGCACATGGCCAGCCCGGAAAAGCTGGTCACGCAGGCCCGGCTGATGGAGAGTTATGGCGCCAACTGCATTTACGTCACCGACTCCGCAGGCTACATGCTGCCAGACGACGTGCGCACCCGCCTGGGTGCGGTGCGCGCCGCACTGAAGCCGGGCACAGAGTTGGGCTTTCATGGCCATCACAACATGGCCATGGGTGTGGCCAATTCGATTGCCGCCATCGAGGCCGGTGCCAACCGCATTGACGCCGCAGCCGCAGGGCTGGGTGCCGGTGCCGGCAACACGCCCATGGAAGTGTTTGTGGCCGTGTGCGCGCGCATGGGCATCGAGACCGGCGTTGATGTGTTCAAGATCCAGGACGTGGCCGAAGACCTGGTGGTGCCGATGATGGACCACGTCATCCGCATCGACCGCGACTCGCTCACGCTGGGCTACGCCGGGGTGTACTCGTCCTTCTTGCTGTTTGCCAAGCGGGCCGAGCAAAAGTATGGCGTCTCGGCGCGCGACATTCTGGTGGAGATGGGCCGGCGTGGGATGGTCGGCGGCCAGGAAGACATGATCGAAGACACCGCCATGACCATGGCACGCGAACGCAAAAACTCAAGCAAGGTAGCAGCATGAAACTCGATAGCAACACCATTCAGGCACTGGCCGAGCACCTGGAAAACTGCGAACTGCAGGCGCATGACACGACCAAGGTCACCGAAGAGTACCCCGGCATGGATTGGGACGATGCCTACGCCATCCAGGATGAAATCCGTCGCCGCAAGGTCGCGCGCGGCAGCCGCATCATCGGCCTCAAAGCGGGCCTGACCTCGCACGCCAAGATGAAGCAGATGGGTGTGACGACGCCGGTGTTCGGCTTTATGGCCGACTACTACGCCGTGCCCGATGGCGGCGAGTGCAGGGTGAGTGAGTTGATCCATCCCAAGGTAGAGCCCGAAATCGCCTTCGTCACCAAGACCGAGCTGCGCGGTCCCGGCTGTCATATCGGCGCGGTGCTGGCGGCCACCGATTTCGTGATGCCCGGCATCGAGGTCATCGACAGCCGCTACCGCGACTTCAAGTTCGACTTGAAAAGCGTGGTGGCCGACAACACCTCGGCCGCACGCTTTGTGGTCGGTGGCCAGCCCATGAATGTGAGCGGCGTGGATTTGGGCACCGTGGGCATCGTGCTGGAAAAAAACGGCGTGCCGGTGGCCTTTGGTGCCGGCGCTGCGGTGCTCGGCCATCCAGCCGCTGCCATTGCCATGCTGGCAAATCACCTGGCCGAACGCGGCGAGTGCATCCCTGCCGGTACTTTGATCTTGTCGGGCGGCATTACGGAGGCGGTGTCGGTGGCTGCTGGCGACAACGTGACGCTGCGCGTGCAGGGGATGGGCAGCACCAGCATCCGCTTCGTCTAAGCCGTCTTCATCAATCCCTAATAGTCGTCAGGAAAGCACACATGCCATTCGCGCAAATTTACATGATGGAAGGCCGCACCGAAGAGCAAAAGCGGGCAGTGATTGAAAAAGTGAGTGCCGCGCTGGTCGAGGCGACTGGCGCTCCGATTGCCAACGTGCGCGTCTGGATTCAGGACGTGCCCAAGGAGAACTGGGGTATTGCCGGTGTCAGCGCCAAGGACATGGGGCGCTGACCACGCCGTTTTTGCACCGTATTGGCTCTGCCCGACCTCCCTGCTCCCGCTTGAGGCGAGAGATGAAGATGAGGGGGAAACCATGAGGTGGTGGCCAGGATTGCATTTACAACAAACCCCTACCCAATACTAATCTCCCCCCTGCCCGACCTCCCCGCCCCCGCCTTGAGGAGGAGCGAAGGGGGAATGAGGAAAACCAAAGTCGGGCTTCGCTTTTCAAGAGAGGGTTGGCATGGGGCGGGTATGATTTGTGGGTGGGTTTGTTGTAAATGCAATTTTTATCGAGGAGCCATCGGATGCTTGATGTGACCGCTTCGGACCCCGACGCGTTCTTTGCGTCCTGGCAGGCCGCCCGGCTGGCGAGAGCAGACCTCAAACCCATGGGCGCGGCCGGCCTGGCCCAGGCTGGTCTGGTCTGGCGCCACTGGCTGGCGTTTTGCACGGTGCACAGCATTGCCTGGGACGCGGCGCGCAGCCTTGATGTCGCCCGGTTCTGCGAGAGCATCGGCCCGCGCTCCTCCTTGAAGAAAACCTCGCCCGTCACGCGGCGGCGCTACTGGCGCGTGCTGCGCGACCTGTACGCGCATGCGCTGGCGGGCAACCTCGTCGCCGCCAACCCGGCCGAGGGCGCCCAGCCGCCGGCCACCGAGCGCGTGCCCTCGCTGGCGCTGCCTCTTCCCATGTGGACGGCGCTCAACGAAGGCCTGTATGAAGGGTTTCCCGGCGGCGACGACTTCAAGGCCCGGCGCAACCGCCTGGCGCTGCTGCTGATGATGCGCGCCGCGCTCACGGTGCGCGAGCTCATCGGCTTGACGCTGGACTGCGCCCAGCCTTGTCCGGAGCCGGCCGGGTCGCCTGCCGGGCCGGCGCTTTTGTACACCCTGCGCGTGCGCAAGGCCAGAGGCGGACATGAACGCACCTTGCAGCTCGATCCGGAGACCAGCCGGGCGCTGCACACCTGGCTCGAGGTGCGCCCGGTGGGCCTTCCTGCCCTGCACCCGGGCAGCCGCCTGATCGTGGGCGACCGCATTGGCCGGGCCATTGCGCCCAACGGCCTGTACAACATCTGCCAGGCGCACCTGGCGCACTGCCTGGTCCAAGCGGGCTTGCTGGCTGCCCCAATGCCCCACGCTACCGTCGACCCGGGCGCTCTGGCCCACATGGGGCCCAACACGCTGCGCAACACCTGCATCGCACTGTGGTTCAATGCCGGCGTGCCTTTGCAAGAGATCCAGCGCCGTTGCGGCTTCAAGGACGCCAGCGTCATGAGCCGTCTGGGCGCGCACCTGGCCAGCCCTTTTCCGCTCTGAATCGCCATGATGCATCCACCGCAAAACCAAAGGGGCAATAGCGCGGGGCTACAGCACCTGTGGTTTCAGGTGTGCGCCTCGCGCGGCACGCCCGCGCCCGATCCGGCCCAGTGCAGGCGCCTCTTGCTGGACCTGGGTGACCAGGAGCGCGGCATGCTCGAAAGCGTCTTGAGCCTGGCCGCGCAGGGCCGGGAAAAGCCGGGCGACCTGAGCTTGATCAGCTGGGCCGCAGCCTGCACGCGCCCTGCCCTGCTGGGTCAGCTCCAAAGCCATGGCTTGGCGTTCACCAGTGCTGGCCTGTTTGCCTGCGGCATGGCGCTCAAGCAAGAGGGCTGGGACATGCAGCCGCGCCTCGCGCAGCTGGCAAGCAACCCCGCAGACGTAACCACGCTGCGCGCCTGGCTGCCCGCCGCGGGGCCGGAGGAGCCGGGCCAACCTCAAGCGCAGGCGCTGGCCGCGCCCTGGCGGCCGGAAGATGCTGCTCTGGCCGAGGCGGTTTTCCCCTGGCCAGACGATGACCGGAATGATGGCCCGCCAGGTGGCCAGGCGCCAGGCTGGAATGGGGAGCCCATGGTGGACGTGCCGGCCTCGACCGCCTCTTATCCCTTGGCGGCCCTGCCCGTGCTGCCAACCCGCCTTGAGCGCCAGCGGCCCGATGCGTTCCCCGGCGCCTCTGACGCGATCAAGGCCGAGCGCCCCATGAAGGAAAGCCGGCTGCGCCTGTTCGGCAAGTCGGCCGCGCACACGCTGGAGATCACCGCCCACCGCCGGGGCGGGGACTTCATGGGCGTGCACGTGGTCAGCATCGATTCGGCCCATGCGCTGGCAACTAGCGGTGGCTACGACTGGCAGCGCAAGCTGGTGATCCAGCTCACGCCCGAGGAAATGCCCGCAGTCATCGCCACCTGATGGGCCTCACGCCCTCGGTGCGCTTCGGCAACCACGGCGCCGACCGCAGCAAGTTTGTCGAGCTGCGCCGCCAGGCGGGCGGCCTGGTGCTCGTCACGGGCGAGCATGCGGCCGTCTACCCGGTGCCCGTGCCCGCCGCTACCGTCTACTACGTGCTGGACCTGTTTTGCCGGGCCATGGCCATGAGTCTGGAGGTTGATAAGCCCGGGCGCAGCGTCTCGGACGTGCTCATGCTGGTCAAGAGCGCGCACGGATTTTGACAGCCATCGGGCCATGCACAACCTGGCTCCAGGCAATACCCCCCGGTGTCAGAATTGTTGTCGCCTCCGATTTTCCGCGGGTTATCCGCACCGGAGCGACATTTCATGCACAGAAAACCTCATTCACATCACTCCCCCGAATTCAAGGAGCAGGCGCTTCTCAAAGCGCGGCATCGCGGTACGCGTTCAATTCTGAGCATTGCCAGCGAGCTGAACATGTCTCCTGGCACCCTCAAGAGATGGGTGCTGGATTCAGCCAAGGCTGGCGAACAGGCACCCGGCGAGACAAGCCCTGCGCTGGACGGACCTGCAGCGGCCTGGTCACCCGCACAGCGCCTGACGGCCTTGCAGGAAAGCTACCCATTGAATGGCTCAGCCCTGGCGGGATGGTGCCGCGAGCATGGCGTCTTCGAGCACCAGCTGACGCAGTGGCGCGAAGAGTTTTGCACGCCTGCCGTACCCGCCTCGCGCGAGGCGAGCAGCGCCTTTCGAGAGCTGCAGCGCCAGCACGAGCAACTCCAGCGTGAGCTCAGGCGCAAGGAGAAAGCGCTGGCCGAGGTGGCTGCACTGCTGGTGCTGCAAAAAAACTTCCAGGCGCTGCTGGAGGGCGCGGACAAATGACGTCCGTCCAGCAGCGCCAAAAGTTGCTCGGCCTGATCGGCAAAGCCTGCGCCGACGGGGCGCGCTTGAAGCCGGCTTGCCGCCAGATCGGCCTGTCGTGCCGCAGCGTGCAGCGCTGGCAGCGCACGCAGGCTGCCGAGGGGGACCAGCGCCCTTCGGGCAAGCGGCGCTACGTTTGCCCGCCCAACAAGCTGCGCGAAGAAGAGCGCCAGGCCGTGATGGCCACGCTCAACAGCGAAGCATTCAAGGACTTGCCGCCCAGCCAGATCGTGCCGCGCCTGGCGGACCGCGGCGTCTATGTGGCCTCCGAGTCCACGATGTACCGCCTGCTGCGACAGGAGGGCCAGCTGGCCCATCGGCGCTCGGAACGCGCAGCGCAAAAGCGCAGCAAGCCGCGCGCCTTGGCCGCGACCGGGCCCGATCAGGTGTTCTGCTGGGATATCACCTATTTGCCCACCCAGGTGCGCGGCCAGCACTTCTACTTGTACCTGTTTGAGGATCTGTTCAGCCGCAAGATCGTCGGCTGGCAAGTGTTCGATTGCGAGAGTGCCGAGCTGGCCAGCCAGTTGCTGCGAGACATCTGCGCGCGGCAAAACATTCGCCCTGGCCAGCTGACGGTGCACTCGGACAATGGCGCGCCCATGAAAGGCGAAACCATGCTCGCCACCATGCAGCGCCTGGGCGTGGCCCACACGCGCAGCCGGCCGGCTGTCAGCAATGACAAGGACTACGTCGCATACTGCACCCCTTCCGTACGTTCAGGTGGAACCGTTGCCTCGAGACGCCGCTGCGAGAGCCTGGCTCCGGGCTTCTTGCGGGGAGCCAGGTCGCCTGGTGGTTCATACAAGGACTCATTCTTGTCGCTGTAGGCGTGGCCCCGCAAAAGGCCGCGCCGCAGCCAGATCTTGACAGTGTGGGTGGTGACGTGTAATGAGTCGGCCATTTCCTGCAGTGTCAACATTCCGCGCTCGCGCAATCGGTCGTATCGCGGTTTGAGATGGTAGTCGCGCGCCAAACGCGCGATCATCCGTGTATTGAATGCCGATCCCGCACCCGGCGCGAATCCACGAGCATTGAGAACGTCGGCGATCTGCGCAGTGGTGTGTTCGTCAAGCAAGCAGTCTATCTCCTGGACCACGGGAGTCGGCGTCACACGCTGCTGCCAAGAGCACTTGGGCAGTGGCAGATGCAGCGACTTGTGCGCACCACCCTTGAAGCGAATATGTAGGGTGATCTTGTCGTCACGATTCAAGGTTACGTCCTCCACCAGCAATCTGACCATGCGTTTGCGATCGCGATCGAGCGTACCCGGATCGTTCCATAGGCGTGGGAAGTCGGAGGCCAGTTGCAGGATCGCTTTGCGCTGCTCGTCGGTGAATATGCGTGCGTCTTCGTCTCGGCGACGGGTGTACTCCTCGCGTGCCTCGCCCAGCGCGCGCAGCTTCTCGTTCCAATCCGCCTCCAAGGTGTCGGCCACCAGCCGGTTGTCGGGATCAACGCGCATGTAGCGGCGCTGCGCCAGTTCGCATTCGTACTGTGCGCGTTCAACGCGGTGGCTGTCAAGGAAGTTGTCGCCTGAAGTGAAGTGAGTCAGGCTGTTTTTTGCTTGGATTCAGGCTCCTTGGTTTGTTGCTTGGTTTCTGGGTTGAGGTGCACGACATCGACATGCGCCCACTGGCGAGGCTGCCCTGACCAGCGCTGAGGATTTTCCTGGCGGGCCTGTTCATAGACGAGCGCGCGCTGCTCAAGCAGTGCCCGGTCCAGGCCGGCATGGCGCTGCGCCGGTGTCACGAAGCCAATGGCGCTGTGGCGATGCTCGTGGTTGTACCAATGGGCCAGCTCGGTGACCCAGCGCCTTGCGGCCAGCAGGTTCTCGAACGGCTTGACAGGCAGTTCGGGGCGGTACTTCAGCGTTCTGAACGCTGATTCGACGTACGGATTGTCATTGCTCACGGACGGACGGCTGCGCGTGTGCGCCACGCCCAGGCGCTGCATGGCCGCCAGCATGGTCTCGCCCTTCATGGGCGAGCCGTTGTCCGAATGCACCGTCAGCTGGCCCGGGCGAATGCCCTGGCTCTCACAGATGTCACGCAGCAACTGGCTGGCCAGCTCGGCGCTCTCGCAGTCAAACACCTGCCAGCCCACGATCTTGCGGCTGAACAAATCCTCGAACAGGTACAGGTAAAAGTGCTGGCCGCGCACCTGAGTGGGCAGATACGTGATATCCCAGCAGAACACCTGATCGGCTCCGGTGGCGGCAAGGGCGCGCGGCCGGCTTCGCTTTTGCGCTGCGCGCTCCGAGCGTCGATGGCCCAGTTGGCCCTGCTGTCGAAGTATTCGGTACATCGTGGACTCCGAGGCCACATAGACGCCGCGGTCGGCCAGGCGAGGCACGACTTGGCTCGGCGGCAAGTCCTTGAACGCTTCGCTGTTGAGCGTGGCCATCACCGCCTGGCGCTCGTCCTCGCGCAGCTTGTTGGGCGGGCACACATAGCGCCGCTTGCCCGAAGGACGCTGGTCGCCCTCGGCCGCCTGCGTGCGCTGCCAGCGCTGCACGCTACGGCAGGACAGCCCGATTTGATGGCAAGCCGGCTTCAAGCGCGCCCCGTCGGCGCAGGCCTTGCCGATCAGGCCGAGCAACTTTTGGCGCTGCTGGACGGACGTCATTTGTCCGCGCCCTCCAGCAGCGCCTGGAAGTTTTTTTGCAACACCAGCAAGGCGGCTACCTCGGCCAGCGCTTTTTCCTTGCGCCGCAATTCACGCTGGAGCTGCTCGTGCTGACGCTGGAGTTCTCGAAAGGCACCCGTTGCCTCGCGCGAGGCGGGCGCGACCGGGGTGCAAAACTCTTCGCGCCACTGCACCAACTGGTGCTCGAACACACCACGCTCGCGGCACCACGCCGCCAGTGCCGGGCCATTGAATGCGTAGCTTTCCTGCAGAGCCCTCAGGCGCTGCGATGGCGACCAAGATGCAGCCGGGCCGTCCAGCGCAGGGCTTGTCTCCCCGAGTGCCTGTTCGCCGGCCTTGGCCGAGTCCAGCACCCATCGCTTGAGGGTGCCGGCAGACATGTTCAGCTCGCTGGCAAGGCTCAGAATTGAACGCGCGCCGCGATGGCGGGCTTTGAGCAGTGCCTGCTCCTTGAATTCGGTGGAGTGATGGGAATGAGGTTTTCTGTGCATGAAATGTCGCTTGCGCTGCGGATAACCCGCGGAAAATCGGAGGCGACAACTAGTCTGACACAGGGGGAACGTGGGCATGGCGCATGCGGTCGGCCTCTTCAAAGCGAGACTGCAGTTCCTGTTGAACGACCAGCGACACCTCCAGTGCAACCGGATTGACCGCCTCGATGAGCACCGCTGCGACCGCTTGGTCAATGCCGGTTCCGGGGACGCGTTGGCACACCGCTTGACCGTGCTTGATGCGTTCGCGCTGGCAGATGTAGTCGGGACACAGTTGACCATGACGATCGTGATAGCGAACCGTCATGCGTTGACCGCAGCGCCCACACAAGACCATTCCTTGCAGCAACGCAGGGCCCTCGCGCGGTGGTCCGCGGCGCCGATCGGTGCCCATCGCCTGCGCGTTGGCATGCAGGCGATGCTGGTTGAGCTCGAACTCCTCCCAAGAGATATACCCCGCATGGTTACCAGGGATCAACGTGACCCATTCATCGCGCGGCATTCGACGCAGCCGGGTGCGGCCATCAATGGTCCTGATCGTATGGCAACGTCCATAAACAAACGCTCCGGCGTATCTGGGACTGTGCAGCACACGAAGCACCTGGTCGTGAGTCAGGCTGCCCCACAGCAGTTCGCCCTTGTGGGGACCCTTGGCGCAGCGCCGCGGGAATGCCAACTTCTCATCGCGCGCGGCCTTGACCGTGGCGCAGGCCGAGCCGGTGCGGGCAAACGCAGCGAACAGCCACCTCAGGCAATGCTGGACTTGCTGATCAGGATCGAGCACGAGCGTGCCCTCGCTGGTGTAGACCAACCCCACGGGCGGGCGCATCTCCAACTCGCCGCGGCGCGCCTTGTTCAAGATCCCGCCCTGCAGGCGCGCCCGCAGCACATGCAGTTCAGCCTCGCTCATGGTGCCCTTCAGGCCGAGCAGCAGTCGGTCGTTGAAGTGTGCTGGGTCATAGACACCATCCTCGTCGCAGATCAGCGTCGAGGTGAGCGCGCAGATCTCCAGCAACCGATGCCAGTCCATGGAATTGCGTGCCAGGCGCGACACCTCCAAACCCAGCACGATACCAGCGTGGCCCATGCCGACTTCAGCGACCAAACGCTGGAAGCCCTCGCGATCCGTTGCGGCGCCGGACTGGCCCAGATCGGTATCGATGACGATGACTCGTTCCTCTGGCCAGCCAAGCGCCACGGCGCGTTGGCGCAAGCCGTACTGGCGCTTGGTGCTCTCGGTGTTCTCGAACACTTGGCGCAGCGTCGACTGGCGGACATAGAGGTAGGCGTCGCGCTTGAGGTGACTGGCCTGCACCTTCTGGTGGTGATCATTCATCATGCGATGGCCTCCTGCCGATTGAACAAAACCATGCTGGCCAGCAGCATTGCAACGTCCCTGTGCAATTGCGCTGGACAGATCTGCTGGTCACCCTGTGGCGGCGCCGGCGTCGGTGTCGGCGCCACACACTGACTCCACGCCTGCATCCAGGCGCACATACCGCGACGGGTGAACAAAGCCAGGCCCTGGGGTTGTACGGCAGATCGGCCCAGCACTTGTTGGCGCAGATCCTCGTAGCGTGCAACCAGACTGTCGCCGCGCGGCAAGGGCGCTGGCGACACCGGCATCAGCGCCGTTTTTTTTTGCGCAGCAACTGCCGCTCGATGCTGCGAGGGTGAACTTGCACCCCAAAACTTTGGCGCACCAACTCGGCTAGGCGCTCCGCACGAATATCCGGATCGGTAGCACGCGCCTCGCAGATGAACTGCAGCACCGTTGGCGTGAGTTTGTGGCCCCCGTGCGGACCACTCTTGTGGGCAAGCAAACCGGCCAGGCCGCCGTTGTCGAAGGCCGTCATGGCTTGGTAGAACGAGGGACGCGAAAAGCCGCAGGCCTTGGCAGCCTCGCTGATCGAGCGCTTGTCGATGTTGACCAGTCGCAGCATCTCGTACTTGACCTGCACCACATCGTCGGGGTCGAAGAACTCGTTGCTGGCGAACAGTGCGTGAGTGACGCCGTGCGGACGCGGGTTGAGCGCAGCGTGTTGGCGCAGGACCGCTTGCTTGTCGTGCTTGTCTCGATCTATGGGCATGGACCCTCCTCGGATCAGAGCAATCAATAAATGTAAATATAATTATGTGCAGTATGGTGACACTGTCAAGGTGATGACTGCAAGCGATAGGAAATTTCGTGTGCAACATGCAGGTCTGATTCCCATGCCAGAAGCATCGAACAGATGCAAGCCAAGACGTAATCTCCTTTACACTTTGCACAATATCTTCTTTACACTGAAGGGGCCGGCTCATGACTTTATTGCCTCGATCAGTTGCACTAATTCGACAAGCTCCTGAGCCCGGAACGCGGCACGTCCCCGCGCCACAGCATTGAAAGGGTCCTCGGCGACCAGGTCGGTCCAGACCGCCGGCATTGAGTGCGAGCCTCCCGCTGCGTCGTGAAAAAAAACCCTGTCTTCGCGCCAGTTCCTGCCACGCTCGACCAGATCGAACTCCTGACCGAACAGCGGATGGTGCGGATGGGTTACGCGAAAAGGTCGTCGTTCAACGTCGCCATGCGGCGCAGTTGACTGCTCGCTCCAATCCCTACGTCGAATCAGCGTTCAGAACGCTGAAGTACCGCCCCGAACTGCCTGTCAAGCCGTTCGAGAACCTGCTGGCCGCAAGGCGCTGGGTCACCGAGCTGGCCCATTGGTACAACCACGAGCATCGCCACAGCGCCATTGGCTTCGTGACACCGGCGCAGCGCCATGCCGGCCTGGACCGGGCACTGCTTGAGCAGCGCGCGCTCGTCTATGAACAGGCCCGCCAGGAAAATCCTCAGCGCTGGTCAGGGCAGCCTCGCCAGTGGGCGCATGTCGATGTCGTGCACCTCAACCCAGAAACCAAGCAACAAACCAAGGAGCCTGAATCCAAGCAAAAAACAGCCTGACTCACTTCACTTCAGGCGACAACTTCCTTGACAGCCACCGCAATGGACACGGCGTTGACGTCCAAAGCGTAAAGACAAAGTTGTTCGCGTTTCTTGTGGATAACGTTGTTGATGAGGAGACAAAAATCCGTCTAAACCAAGTCCGGGCGCGGCTTTCTCAAGGCTGCCTGCATTTTACGCAATGCTGCTGGTGTGGCTATCCAGTGCGCGCGGGTCGCGCTTTTGATTGCCGGCGTCATTGACGCTTTCGCGCCCGTTCGCCAATGCGTCAAAGCCCTCGAGGAAACCGAACAACGAAGACGCACGCTCCCTAGGGGCAGTACGATACGTGCTGCTACAACTCTAGAAGAACCCAAAATGAACGAACTTGTCAAACTCCGCCAGCAAATTTTCGACATGGAAAAGCAGGCCGCTGAACTGCAGAAAAAGAACCGGCCTGCCGTGTTGACCCAGTTGCGTGAGCAAATGGCCGCCTACGGCATCACCGCCGAGGAGCTCAGCCGTCCGGCGGCCAGGGTACAAAAGCCAAGGCAGCCACTGGCCAAAGTAGCGAGTCCGACAAAAGGCAAGAAGCCGGCCGTGCCGTCGCCCGCGAAATACCGCGGACCCGAGGGGCAGGAATGGACCGGCCGCGGAACCGCGCCGAAGTGGCTCAACGACTTGCTCGTCGACGGCAAAACCCGGGAAGATTTCCTGATCGATCAGAACCGGGCCGCCTCTGGCAGCGCAGCAGCAGAGTAAACAAACAGGCGGCCCGAATCGGGCCGTTTTCTTGTCTGGACAGCGCCATCCATACCGGTTTGCTTCATGAAGGTTGTGACTAACTAACCACTGACGCGCTCTGGAGCTCAAACTTTTCGAACAGAGCGCCCAGATCAACTGCCCTTAGCGCAGCACTAGCACGGGAAGCCGGCTTTCGATGATGACGTTCTTGGTATGCGAGCCAAATACGAATTTACCCACCCGGCTGCGCCCGTGCGTGACCATGACAATCATGTCGGCGCCTGCTTTTTCGGCCTCGTCAACGATGGTCTGATCGACCGTGTAAGAGGTCACATGATGGGCGGTGAACTGCACCCCTTTGGCTTGGGCGCGCGTTTCAAACTGTCCCAACAAGGCTGCAGCGTGCGCTTCATTTTTGGCTTCATGGTCCTTGATGCGATTGATGAACTCATCACCACGCTGGGCGTTCGTTGAAAGCGGCAGATCGGGCTCGACCACAAAGCCCGTGATGCGCGCTCCCAATTGAAGAGCGAGTTCAATGCTGCCATCCATCGCACGGTGGGAAAGTTCGGAGCCGTCAACGGGCACAAAAAGATGCTTGTACATGGGTGATGAATCCTCAACAAAAAAACAATGAACGTCTGCGCCTCAAACAGCAGGCGCAGCGCTGAAAGTTCAGTGTAGCCAGTTCACGGAACTGCTTTTGGCCATGGCCGGCAGAGATGTCTGCCATCTTACCGGGCACTGTTGAAAAGAGCTTCTACTCTTGGTAGCCACCTGGCGTCCTGCTGGAGCCATCGAGTCCCCAGGGCCGTTTATCATGCGGGCTTTTGTATGTTCGCCGTGCCAGTGGATCAGGCGAGTGGGGCAGTGGTGCCGGAGTGAACTGCCAAGCACGTCCAGACGCTGTTGGGTAAACCCTCAGATCCATCCCAGGGCGCAAGGCCATGTGCGCGCCGAGGACAACGCTGAACGTTCATGGACAGCTCGGTCGGTAGCGATGGTGAAACTGAAGAGTAAAACGGGATGGAGAAACGGGATAGTTGAGGATTCTGGCTGGACCGTGCGTTTCCACCGCTGGACACGCGTGTTGCGGGCAAGGAATGCTGTTGCCCGCGCTTCCTGACGCATAATTTCAACTGTGCGGGTGCCACAGCATTCGCACAGCGATCAGGTGATCGGTCAGTTTCGCAGGCGACGGCGCTTCTTTTCGTGTGTGTTTTGCTTTCGGAACCCCATCGCTTTTGTTTTTGTGTTTTTCGAGGAATCCCTTCATGGGCAACAAACTATACGTCGGCAACCTGCCTTACACGGTGCGAGACGAAGACCTGCAGCAATCGTTTGGTCAATTCGGCGCAGTCACCAGCGCCAAAGTCATGATGGAGCGCGACACGGGTCGCTCCAAAGGCTTTGGCTTTGTCGAGATGGCCAACGACGCCCAAGCGCAAGCGGCCATCAACGGCATGAACGGCCAGCCTTTGGGCGGGCGCAGCATCACCGTGAACGAAGCCCGTCCGATGGAGGCACGTCCTCCACGCACCGGCGGCTTCGGCGGTGGCGGCGGTGGCGATCGTTCCGGTGGAGGCGGTTATGGCGGTGGCGGTGGTGGCGGTGGTGGCGGTTATGGTGGCGGCGGTGGCCGTTCGGGTGGGGGCGGCTATGGCGGTGGAGATCGTTCTGGCGGCGGTGGCTACGGCGGCGGTGGTGGTCGCGGCGGCTACTAAGCCCTGCACACCCGGCCAACGGCAAAGTTGGCGCTTGACACCAACTGCCCTGGCCTTGCGCTGAGCAAAGCAAAGCATACAAGGCTTCGGAACTTCGGTTTTGAAGCCTTTTTACCTTGAAGGGCCTGAGCAGGTTGGCGCCCACGCACAATTGTCTCCTGCTGTCGATTTCAGTTGCCCCTCCCTGCAAGCCGCAAGATCCGCTCAGCGCAAGAATTGCAGTCTTTTGAAGCGGGGACAGCCAGCATCGCCAGCATGGATCAAACTTCCATTGACCGCGATCCGCGTACCATGCGTCTGGAACCCCCACCCAACAAGCATCAATCACGACAGACTGCCTTGCCCATGGACAACTCTTCCTCTTACACGCCGCCCAGGGTCTGGTCTGGCATCAAGGAAAACGGTGGCCGCTTTGCCAGTATCAATCGGCCGACCGCGGGCCCGACCCATGACAAGGAGCTGCCGGTCGGGCGCCATCCGCTGCAGCTGTATTCGCTGGGCACGCCCAACGGCGTCAAGGTGACGGTGATGCTCGAGGATCTGCTGGCCGCAGGGCACACGGGCGCCGAGTACGACGCCTGGCTGATCCGGATCCAGGAGGGCGACCAGTTCGGCAGCGGTTTTGTCTCAGCCAATCCAAACTCCAAGATCCCGGCGCTGGTGGACCGCAGCGGACCGACGCCGGTCCGGGTGTTTGAGTCCGGCGCGATCCTGATGTATCTTGCCGAGAAGTTCGGCGCCTTTCTTCCCGCAGACGGCCCCAAGCGCGCCGAATGCCTGTCGTGGCTGTTCTGGCAGATGGGCAGCGCGCCTTTTCTGGGCGGGGGTTTCGGTCATTTCTACGCTTACGCGCCAACAAAAATAGAATACGCGATCGATCGGTACGCGATGGAGGTCAAGCGCCAGCTTGATGTGCTCGACCGTCGCCTCGCCGAGAGCGCCTATCTGGCGGGGGACGAGTACACCGTTGCCGACATGGCGGTGTGGCCCTGGTACGGCACGCTGGTCAAGGGTCAGCTGTACGAAGCGGGTGAATTTCTGCAGGTTCAGGCGTACAGCCATGTGCTGCGCTGGACAAACCAGATTGCCCAGCGTCCGGCCGTGCGGCGCGGCCGCATGGTCAACCGCACCATGGGCGCGCCATCGAGCCAATTGCACGAGCGCCACGATGCGGGCGACTTCGACACCAAGACCCAGGACAAGCTGGCCGCGCCGCTTTGATGCTCAGCTGCCTGTCCTGTCCTCCAAGCGGAATGCAACCATGATCACTCTTTACGACTGCGCCACCGCGCCCAGCCCGCGCCGGGCCCGCATTTTTCTCGCCGAAAAGGGCGTTGCTTATGAAACGGTCCAGGTGGACCTGAGGAATTCCGAGCAATTGAGCAGCGCCTACCAAAAAATCAATCCGCAGTGCACGGTCCCAGCGCTGCGCACTGAAGAGGGGGCCGTGCTGACCGACAACGCGGCGATCACGGCCTACCTGGAGGCGCGTTACCCGGAGCCACCGCTATTGGGCACCACCCCGAACGAAAAGGCGCAAATTGCCAGCTGGAACTGGCGCGTCGAGTCCGAAGGGCTGCTGGCCGTCGCCGAAGCGCTGCGCAACAGCGCGCCGGCCATGGCCAACCGGGCGCTGCCCGGGCAGATGGACTACCCCCAGATTCCCGAACTGGCGCAACGCGGCCTGGCAAGGGTGCAGCAGTTCTTTGTCATGCTGAACGACCGCCTGGCTGATCGCAACTTCATCGCTACCGACAGTTTCTCCGTAGCCGACATCACCGCAGTGGTGGCCGTTGACTTTGCACGCGTTGTGAGAATCAAGCCAGGCGAACAACACCCGCACCTGCAGCGCTGGCGAGCGGCGATGGCCCAGCGGCCGTCGATGTCTGTCTAGACGCGCAATGCCCAGGGGAGCAGCGTCATGACGTGTGGCCTGCGGCACCAGGCCTTGCCTTTACGGTGCACTCGCGCTAAATTGACCGACCTTAACAGGCGCAAAACACATGAGCCATCTGGAACGCAGCCCGGTCAAGGCGGAACTGGACCGTCTCACCATGAAGTTTTTCCATGCTATGTCTTTCGAGTTCGGCGAAGCGCCTTCGCACGCAAGCATTGCAGCCTTGTTTATTGAACGCGGCTTGCTCATCATAAACGTCGGCTCTACACCCGAGATCTCATCCGTTCAGGAGTTCATTGCGCCACGCGAGGCGCTGGTGAGCTCGGGCATGCTCACGCGGTTTCATGAGTCCGAGATTCTGGGAATCCACCGTGATCTTCGGCAACGTGGCGCATCGATTCAGTGCCTATGCCAAGTCTGGCACATTGAGCGCAAAGCCGTTCGAAGCCCGAGGGATGATCTTCACGCAGTTTGTCAACACGCCTGGCGGCTGGAAAATGCGTGCCATGGCGTGGGACGACGAGAGGCCCGGTCTTTCTATCGGCAAGGTGACGGAGCATTCAAGGTGAAGAACACAGAGGCTGCCAGTAATTGAACATAATTTTTTGAAGCGCTAACGCTCCGTACAAGACATTCCACGATGGTGATCGTGTATGGCAACAAACTACTCGAACTGATAAATTGAGCCGTTAAACCGCATTGCCTGGCACAGTCTTGCAGCCGCTTATCTACGCTGGCACGGTAGTGCTTTTCCTTCCAATCAAAAAAAGCAGCAGGCAGTTCCAGCCATTGCGGCCTCACAGCTCTCAAATGCATCCTTCAGCAGGCCGTCGGCACCGGGCAGCGATCGATCGGTCACGACTTGCCTTGGCTAAACACCAGATTTCCCACCGAGGATAAATCGCTACTTCAGCCGACTTTCCATGCTGGCGCATTGTCGCCTTGGGCTGGGTTGCACTCGGAGCTGCTTTTGAAGCAAAACGGGTCTCGGTGCAGGATCGCCATCAGGCTTTTAAAAGCACCCCTTTCAAGGTCTTTGTTCCGCCGCTGCCTTGAGCACCCGGGCCGTGGAAACATGTGCCCGAGCCTTGGCTCCCGCGACCCATCCCCTGGGTTTTTCGATCTTGGGGCCGCGTTTGCTCGTGGCCACTTGCCGGGGGATGATGCGGCGCGCCAAGGCCAGCAGGCGCTGCACCACCTGATCGGTGTCCTGTGGCGCCCAGTTCGGCCAGTGCGCTGGCGGCACGGCGATGAGCAAGCCCTCGTAGGCGCCCCTGACATGCTGGGCCAGGTGGTAGGTGGAGACATCGAGCTGCGGCGCCTCCTTGAGGTGGGCATGCTCCACGCAGCGCTTGAGCAACGACAGCAGGTTGTAGGCCAGCACCGCCACGGTGAAGCCCAGCAATGCCGCGCGCGGATGGCCCAGGGTGGTGATCTCGCTGTGCAACACCGATTCGAGCCGCCCGAACATGCCTTCAATGCTCCAGCGGCGCCGGTAAAGGCTGGCAATCTGTTCGGCGCTGATGCTTTCGGGCAGGTTGCTCCACAGCCACAGCACGGACTCACCCGACTCCGTGGGCTGGTCGAGCTGCAACTCAATGCGCCGCCAAGGCGCCTGGCCCTCGTCGAGCTCGATGGCTTGCTCGCGCACCAGTCCCGTCTCGCAGCGGCCCGCTTCCCGCCAGGGGCTTTCCTGCACGATCACCGGGTGTTTGCTGTGCTGGCGCACGATAAAGCTGGCCTGGGCCTCGTGGCAGCGCTGCAGGATCGTGCGGGTGCAAAAGTGGCGGTCTGCGATCCAGATCTGGCCCGGCCCGGCGCTCTCAAAAAGGGGCATCACGGCGGTACGCTCGCTTTCGTAGGCGTCCTCGCAGGCCAGCAGATCGACCACCTGTGCCAAGTCAGGGTCGTACACCACCAGCGAGTGCCCGGGCAGGGCAGCACCCCGGTGCCCGCGCAGGGGCGCCAGGCGCTTTTGCGAGCCGGGCAGGTGGTTGCCATCAACGATGCGCAGCTGCCAGCCGGGCACACACCCACCCACGTCCAGCGCCGCAGCGATGGGCTGCAAGCGCGTGCTGCTGCCCTGTACCAGGGCGCGCAGCAGCGGCAACTCCGTGCGCTTGACCTTGTCGTAGAGCGCGGCCAGCGACACGGGCAAGTGTTCCATCTTGCGCGCGGCCGCATGCAGCGAAGGCTGCAAGCCCAGGCACACCAGGGACATCAACTCAACGACCGTGGAAAACAGCAACTTCCGCGGGTACTGGCGCTGGCGGTTAGCTTCGAACACCTTGTCGATCCAGGCCGCCGGCATGGCCTGCTCCAGCGCAATGCGCGCCATCACGCTGGCCGGCGCCTGCTTTTCAAATCGTTCCAGTACCTCTTGCCACATGCTCCTGGCCTCCGCAGAGTAAAAAATGGTGAGGCGCAAAGCTTACTCAAAGACCTTGAAAGGGGTGGCTTTTAAAAGCCATTTCTATTTATGCTGCCAAGCGCCAGTAATGCGCATTGAACGGGCTGCTCATGCGCAGCGCCAGCGGGGAGATGTCGCACAGCTTGTCGGTCGGCATGGGCTCGTCGCCATCCATGAGGATCGGCTTGAGAAGGTCTTTTTGGCCTGCGGGAGTGGGGACCGGTTTGCGGGCGACGGCAAAGGTGTAGAAGCATCGAAAGGGAAGCTTGCGTTCCGCCCAGTAGTCCGCAGCATAACGAAAAATGTCCAGGAGTTGCTCGCGCGCTTCCTTGTCAAACTTGGCATGCGCCGGGATCTGTTCGATCACCACGATAAAGCCCAGTGGTGTCGTCGGTTTGGGCATGTGCTCGGTCAGGCCCTCTTGACAGCGCCTCCATGCTCTTGGAGGACAACTCCGGCAAGGCGCACTGCGCGGCGAGCAGGTCCACGATGTCCTGCTTGCATTTGGCATTGCCCAGGTCGGCATACAAAAAAGTATGACCGAGATCAACTGCTGCCGCTTGTAATTCTTGCCGGCTCAAAGCGCGTATGGCCTGCACGATGTTGGGACGCACACCCTTCAAGGGAACGTCGTTCTGCGGTCTTGGGTTATTGAGTTCGTATGTCAACATATGTGCAGGTGGGATGGGTAGATGATCGAGGCAGCGCTTCATGCGCGAATCGATCATGGATAAAGTAAACAAACTCAGGACCTGAGCGCCTCAGGGCATCAGGTCCGGCTCATAAGGAATTCGCCCAAATTGCGGTTTCTATTCTTGGCATGCCGCCGCGAGCGCCACAGGCCCAGGCCGTGATTTCGACAGGTTTGACACGCCTGCGCGTACTAGACGGATTGGCACCGTGGATCGAGGCCAAACCAAAGAGGGATGGCAACATGCAAAGATTTCCAAAATCAACAAACGCGCTGAGCTTGTCGGCATCAAGCTGGTGGGGTCTTGGCAAGCTTGTCCCTTGCGCTGCACACCGAGTTGTCAAGAAGTGGGGTAGGAAAAAGAACTGCTCGATACCTTTAAAGCAGGATACAGGCACGACTATTTGCTCGCACTTTTGCAGCCCAGTGGACCTACCTGATTCAACAGACAAAAAACTAAGGTTTTCCTTACTGCTGGCGGGCAGTTTTGCCCTATATAGGGTTTTTACGCAAGCCGCGGGGCTGTATTGAAGCGCGTGGCTGTCCCAGATCGGCCATGCAGCGCAGCAGCAAAGTAAAAATACAGGCAACTGGAATCGGCCCGCCTTTAAGGCCCGGCGCCATGCTGACCCGCCCGGTGTGCAAATCAAACCGATCGCTGAGCGTTCCCGGCGGTAGGGGCTCCAGCCCAGTTGCCCTTGGCCAAGCTGCTTTTCTGCCGGGAGGCGCTGACCGCCGCCCATGAGTTGAAAGAGCACGCGGACAAATCAACCCGCCCAGGCAAAGGGTGCAAAGTGCCCGTTGCGCATGCCGGTTGCGTCCTCCCAGTCGATGCCAAATGCGTGAAAGCGGCTGCGCGTCGCCCTGGCAAGAGACAGCCGGCTATTGACGGGGATGCGCGACGTTGTCAATGCCGATGGCCTGGCCGGGCGCGGTGACACTTGCCAGTCCTTCGCAAGCCTGGTTCACCAGTTCTCCAGCGCTCACTGAATACACCAGTGCGTTGGCCTCGAAGCGGATCGGCCGCTGCTCGACGCCTGCGATGCGGCCAACGAGCGGTGCGAGCATGGCCATCGGCCCCCCCGGCTGACCCCGGTGGCAATCGCACGGATCGCCTCCACTTGCGGCGGCGAAGCCGCTTCGTCCACGATAAGCCCGACAGCGATGTTGCCCTGACCCATCGGGCCCGGCGAATGCAGCATCACAATGAACGACAGGCCGTCGAGTCTGACACCGTCTTTCTCGCCTTTGTCGATGTGCAGGGCGACCGCAGCCTTGCAGTCGCCCTTCGGTCGGCTGCGCCGTGAGGTTGGAGGTGAGGCAGGGGCAAAGAAATGCGCAATTGCATGTCTCCATATATTGCCCGGTGATAGTCCAGGTAGACATCGCGATACTCCTTCAGGAAAAGGTCGGCTTGCTACCGGCCTGCAGAAGATCTATTGTCAAACTAGTTTATGCCGATGTTTGCGCGTGTGCAATGCGGCCTTTCTGGCCGTCAACGCACGAAGGGAAGGGATCGATGCAACAGCAAGAGCGTGCTTCGGCGGACAAGCCGCCACCAGGCATGGGTTCCCTCGTCGCCCGCCAGCCCATGCTGACGATGGGCATCCTGGCCGTGAGCGTCATCGGCTGGGCGGTCCTGGCCTGGATGGCGGTTGACATGGAGCACCCTTTTGCCCAACTGACGATGCCCGACTCTTCAAACTGGAGCGTCGCCAACATGCTGGCGATCTGGACCATGTGGTCGCTCATGATGGCCGCGATGATGCTGCCCTCGGCACTTGCCCATGGTCCTGACGTTCGTCCAACCTCAGCGGGCGCAGCCGACAGCGGGCGCGAGGATGCAGCTTCGTTGCCGCCTATGTGCTGGTCTGGCTCACCTTCAGCGCGGGGGGCGGCGGCCGCCCAGAGGGCGTTGCAGGCCATGGGCTGGGTCAACCCCCATGATCGTCAGCACATCCGCCTGGCTGACGGGACTGTTGCTTGTCGCCTCCGGCCTCTACCAGTTTTCGCGGCTCAAACACCTGTGCCTGTCACGCTGTCGCACACCGGTGGTTTTTTTGCTCGGGCAGTGGCGCGCTGGCGCATCCGGGGCCTTTGTCATGGGCGTGCAACACGGACTGTTCTGCCTGGGCTGCTGCTGGGCGTTGATGGCCTTGCTGTTCGTGGGTGGGGTGATGAACCTGGCCTGGATCGCTGCGCTGTCGATGGCCGTGGCGATCGAGAAACTGGCGCCCGGTGGGGAGCGAATGGCCAAAGCCCTCGGGCTGGTGCTGATGGCCGCCGGGCTGCTCAAGCTGGTGGTGCTCATGGCTTAGGAAGGGAGGCAGCCCGGTTGGCTGCCGCAGGCAGCGTGCTTGTCGCATCCCTGAACAGGCACTTGGACCTCGTTAACATGCCAGGGCCGCTCGCTCGGGGTTTCGTGGATCCCATTGACGCCCCGGACACAGGCGGCTTGAAAACGTCGACGCCATGCTACATGCCGCGCCCTTTCACTGCGTGATCACGACCAGCACGCTGCACGGTGCCTGCTCGATCAGCGCCTTGGAGACCGAGCCCCGCCACCACCGCGCCGCCCATCCCTCGAGATGCTTGTGACCGACCACGATCAGGTCGGCCTCGATCCGGCGGGCACACTGCGTGATTTCACTCACCGCATCCCCGATCACCACCTCGCCGCGCGCGCTCAAACCCGCATCGGCCAGCCTGCGCACGCCAGTGTCGAGGATTGCCTGGTAGCGGGTTTTTTTCGCTTTCCTGCACCGTTTCGTTATAGACGACGCCCTCCGTCCCGACGGAGGCCAGGGGAAATGGCATCACGGCAATCAGCGTCAGGTTGGAATGGCTCCACTGGGCAATTTCATGGCAGTCCAGCAAGGCCTGCTGCCCGGGGGGCCGAGCCGTCATAAGCCAGCAAGATTCGTTTGTACATGGCAGACCTTCAAGTTTTAAGAGGGCTGGCGACTATTCCAGCGTGAAGCCGATTCTCAGGGGACACCTGCCAGTGCGCCACCTTGCCATCGACCACATGGCCCCGGGTTTCGGTGAGGGTGAATCACTGGATGCTGCGCACCGTCTCATGCGCCCTGGCGATAGCGGTGCTCACGGCCTCTTCCATACTGGCTCTGGACGAGCCGGTCAGCTCCAGCAGCTTGCAGGCAGGGTGGCTCATCGCATGGCCCCCAGAGTCGATCGGCCTGTGCAGCGAAATCTTACGCGCTGTGCGATGGAACTACAAACACACAGCCACACGAGCAAGCAGCGAGGTGATTGCTCAATTCCTTGAAGGCCAGAAAGATGGGCAGCCTATGTCCCCTACACTGAGCCCAGCTTGGCAACGCTTGAGCTACCCGCTAAAAAGCGGCATGAAACCCAACCTGGAGCCACTCCATGATCGAAGCCCTGGTAGCGGGCAAGCTGCACGGCCAGCCCGTCCAAAAGACCGGCAGGACGGGGAACGCTGTTCGTGGTCGCCAAGGTGCGCGCCCATGCCGGCGACACCGATGTGTTCGTGAACGTGATTGCCTTCAGCCAGGCCGCTTGCGAGGCCCTGCTGGCCCTGGGTGACGGCGACGCCGTGGCGCTGGCCGGCAGCCTCACGCCCCAAGGCCTGGACAGACCGCGACGGGCGCTGCCCGCCCCCGCGCTAGACCTGGTGGCCAGCCAGGTCTTGACGGCTTACCATGTGAGCCGCAAGCGCAAGGCGCTCGAGCGCAGGCCGCCTGGCCCGTCCGACTCCCAGCAGGCAAGCCGGCACGATGAGCTTGACGATGGCGCTCCGCCTGGACTTTTGAGTCCACCCCCTCTCATCGATCAAGGACAGGCAAAGCCGTAATTTCTGCTTTGCCCGTGGGGGAGTTCATCGATGCCGCGGCGATGAGCTCATGCCAGAGATGGACTTCGAGCCTGGAACGCAAGACGTCCTTGAGATTGCACGGCCAGCAGCCTCGATTGTCCTGGCTTGCAGGGTGATCCATGCTTTGCCGGCATCACTGTCAACTCCGCATCAGTGCCAAGACCGACAGTCCAGGCGCAACCTGCATCGACTGGGCCTGAATCTACACGCTGACGTTGGGAGCCCACGCAGCGATCACCAGCATGCAACCCATCAGCGTCAGGCCAATGGACATCCGCAGGCGCAGGCGACGTTTCACTCGGGCTCTGTGATCGCAGTAATCGCGGTAGTCCCCGTTGTTCCAGTTCACGCTGCGGTTGAGAAAAAACATAGCACTTCCTTGTCCATGCGTTGTTGATGTGCTTACTTGCGCAGTGCAGCTCGACCCTTTTGCACTGCCGCGTCGCACCTGCGTTGTCTGGATCCAGTTTCGTCAATGCAGTGCTTATTGCCCATCACTTCAAATGGTTACTTCCTTGAAGTTTTGATACGCTGTGTTTTAAGCTCATCCATGAGAACCCTTGCGGAACCCATGGCGGTTTTTGAAGCTCGAACCAGGTCAGTACCATTGTGTAAATCACGTAAACATAAGCAAGTAAAGACTTCTGCAAAAAAGACCAAGACAGGCCTTTCAACGAGAGGGCCTCTTCAGCCGTCAGCGAATACGGCTTGCCCCCAGGCTGCTCAAGATGTCAGGGAACGATGCGGTAGATTGCGCAGCAATGAACATCGCTCCGAGTGAACATCGCTCCGAGTGGATCGCCAAAGGTACCCGCCGTTGGCGGCCCTATCACGCGGACTGCCCGTTGTTTCGTGCCCTTGGCGGTCAACGCCCGGCAATGCTCATCGACCGCGAAGCCGATACCGCATGCATCGGGAGTGAGCCAGCCCTTGTCCATCAAGGCAGACAGAAATGGATTCGATGAAACCCTCGCCAGAACGTCCAGGCCCGTGCAATTGATGATGACCTCGAACGCTTCGCACCGCCTGGCATTGCCCTGTCTGGGCGCAAAACAAACCTGCAGCGAGCCGCTTGCTTCAAGCGCAGCCACTGACTGAATACGGTCGGCCCTGAATACGACGCGCCCCTGGGCCTGCGCGGCCCGCACCAGGCTTTGAGTTTTGTGGCGGCGAGCGAAAGCGGTGCACGTCGTACCAGGTCCGCGCTTTCTTCAGAAAGCGTCGTTTTTCCGCTGTGGGCAACAGGGGCCAGGTCCGCCACACCACGTCGCGCAGCTCATCAAAGGCCAAGTGCCAGCTTGCGCCCTGCGCCTGGACCTCCCCAATACGCTGTCGAAGCGCCCGGATCCAGGCTCGCAACGTTGGCTCAACCCCCGGTTGCGTGAGAAAGTCCGGCGCCGGCCCAGGATTCGATCCAGCATCTGGCGGCCCGTGGCCGTTGCAGGCGCAACCGGCACGGTCGGGGGCGGTGAAAGCGGTCCGGCAGAGGGCGCCTGGGGACGTGGCTGCAATCCGCGTCTTGAAATGCTCACCACCCTGCCCGTGTGCCCTTGCCGCAGGAGTGTTGCCAGCACATCGAGCGCGGTCAAGCTGCTGCCGATGATCAAGACGTCGGCTTGAGCAGGAATTTCAAGCAACCGTTGGGTGTCGAGCGGATTTCAATGACCCGGGATGTGCTGCCAGCGAAGCGTCCAGCGGCGCTTGCAGCCTCGGTTGCGGATTGCCGGTGGCGATGATCAGCAGGTCGCACACCAGTGCGTGCCCTGCATCGGTCACCAGCTCGATCGAATCGCCTTTTTCCAACGCATCGACTGCGCGGGCTCGAAGATGCGTGATGGTCGATTGCGTCGCTGGCCATTGAGCGTGTTCACGGAAGGCAGCTTCCATATACCTGCCAAAGTCGGCACGCCCGCACGAAAGCGCTGCCATCGGGCAGCAGCGCCTGCGGGTCAGCCGAAAAGAGGTCTTGCTTTTCACACCATCGCGTGAAATGCCCTGAGTCCTCAGGGTCGATGGAGTGAACCCAGGTCGGACCATTCAAGCGGTGATCGGGATCGGTGCTCGAATAGGCCAGGCCCAGGCCAACCCGGTCACGGGGCTCGATGAGGGTGATGTGCAATGGTGCCGGGCTGCTTCTGACCAGCTGGACCGCCGCACAGACACCGCTGAAGCCACCTCCGACAATTGCAATATGGCTCGGTTTATCAGACAACACTGTGTGCTCCATCGCGTTTTTCGGGGATGCCAGGATGACCGCCGCCTTGCCCGGCCGCATCACCGCATCACCGCATCACTGCTAAATACCGGAAACCGGCAACGATTCATTCCATTTCAAGCACAGGGAAAAAGCCGTTAACTTCATCTGATCTATTGGAAGGATTTGTACGCTGTGACGTGGAAAGTTTTAAACGGCTACTTGACCCTATACGCAATGGACTTCTGCACATTCAGCGCCACACGGGGAAATTACGCAGCCTGCAAGATGAAAACGAGCAACTCAAGCGCGCACTGGTCCCGGACCCCACACTCGAAGGCGGGGTCGTGTGCCAATAAAGCCGCACCTGCCTGTGAATCCTCCCCCCAAGGCTATGCCTCGACCAAGTAGTGGGCAAGGCATATTAGGACCTGGACGGATATATCCCTCCAACGCAATGCAAAAGTGCGTGTTGGGATCTGGCTCTTTACCCTTCAGATTTGGCAATGCGAAGGTCGTAGCACCGTCTCCTCCATAGGTTGTGCCCAGTAAACTGAAGAGGGCAGTATTTTGCGAAATGGCCATGAGTTGCCCTTCGCAGAATGCCCAGCCGTTTGGGGCGAAGTTATACGGAAGTAGTTGAATTTGACCTAGAAATGGTTCCATGGTAAGGCTCCCTATGGTGGCGGTAAAGCGCGATGAACGGTAGGGGCACTGTTGGCGAATTGTCAAGTTCATGACGCCAGCGGGGCGAAGCGCGATGTTCGTGTTTTCTCCCGAGGCTGGCCGGTTAGGCATGCCGTGATCCGCTTGACATTCATGGCGACCCCCGTCACCCCATGCTGCAGGCTCGTTTTGGCCAAGCCCCGGTAACGCGTGCGGCGCAATCCGAGCAAGCCTGATGCGCCACAACAGAAGGACAAACATGCTTGACCATCGCGAAGCCCTGGCCGCTCGACTCAAGCATTGTCAATGTGTCAGCGTTGGGAAGCTGGCTAAGACGTGTCATCATTTACAGAGCGCACAGCGCTGAAATGCGGACTCAAAGCATCAACATCGAGTGAATTTCACTGCTGCCATTTGTCTATGCAGCCAGCATCAAGCTATCAAGGGCCGAGCTGCAGGTTGAGCCAAGCTTTCACCTTACCTCCCATGCCTGGGTCGCATTGACATTGCCAAGAAGCGCTTTTTTCGATCAATGGGTGAAGTCCTACCCTCGCGCTCCCCGTGCCGCGCTATGGTATCGGCATGGTCATCATCAAACGTCAGGGAGTCAGCTTTGCATCCGCGCTTGGGCGCGGGGCGGCAGCCGTAGCGGGCGCATGGCTGTTGATGCTGGGTCATGGCCGCTTCATCGCCTGTACCCGATCAACCGAAGGCAACGGCTGCGCCGCAGAGCGCAGCACTGACGCCCGTGCAGCGAGCCGCCTGTCCCTTGCAGCCGGCAGCGACAGTCGCCGGCAGGAAGGACGGGAAATTTACCCTGCAGGCCGACTTGTCCGGCATGACCGCGAGCCATATCGCCTCGTTCATTGTCCTGGGCAAGGAAGCGGCTGCGGCAGGCCGGCCGCGCGACGCCGAAGTGGCGTTCCTGATGTCATGCCGGGTGGCGGACAAGCTCAAGGGGATGGACTCCGTCGAGTCCGCCGACGCGAAGTACCAGCTGGGCTGGCTTTATGCGGGGCTCGCCCTGGAGGACGGCTCTGCCAGAGCCAGCCGCGCCGAGCTGCGCAGGCGTGCCGAACGCCTATACGCGGACAGCCTGCGCACGTACTTGGCCAGGTACGGCCAAGCCCATGAAAAGTCACGGTTTGCAGCCGCAGGGCTGAAGGCGCTGGACCAGCCGGTCAGGTCGGTGCAGGAGGGCACTTCAAAGCCTTCCCAAGCCTTGATGCCGCCATCGCAGGCCCGCCGCAATGAGGCCGCACAAGCGGCTCCACCAGCGCCGCACGAGCCGGGCGCGGCAACATCGCCCGGACCGAGTTTCGACTGCGCCAAGGCACGCTCTATGCCCGAGAAGATGATCTGCTCGGACGCCGAGCTTTCCCGACTCGACCACGAACTAGGCCGGGTGTACGCACGGGCCAAAAACGCGGCCTCCGACGGCGGCGCCTTTCGGCACCAGAACAGCGAAGAGTGGCGCAGGCGCGAGGCGACGTGCCGGGACCGGGAATGCCTGCTGCGCTGGTATGCGAACAGGCACGATCAGCTG
The DNA here is from genome assembly GCF_040105105.1 of Polaromonas hydrogenivorans. Taxonomy (GTDB): domain Bacteria; phylum Pseudomonadota; class Gammaproteobacteria; order Burkholderiales; family Burkholderiaceae_C; genus Polaromonas; species Polaromonas hydrogenivorans. The sequence continues at coordinate 126,517 of NZ_CP157677.1, forward strand.
ATGAATATCATGCAAGGGCAGGAGCCAGCGCCATCGACGGTCTCCCGATAAGCTATTTTGTGGCGACGCTGAGAGCTTTACTTCGTTTGCGGCCCTGCCTATATTGGCAGCGGCATCAAGCAAGTCGACCATGTCCTGGTGTCCACATACCTGTGGAAGGTGCTCTACAGCCTGAAGCAGCAGCGCGCCGGAAACCATCAATCGACGAGACACGCGAGTATTCGACCGCCTCGATGTCTGATCTGAAGAAGATGGTGGGCATCAGCGTGTTGCCGGGGTTTTCCCAACAGGTGCGGGATTGTGGGATGAACTGCCCAGGCCAGGCGCACGGCGTGACAGTCAAGACAGCCTCCACGGCGATCAGCGATACCTGCAGTGAGAGCCTGATGCGGGACACTGAACATAATTCCTAGAAGCATCCAGGCTTCCAAGGGGCTGAACTACATTTGCACATTCCACGATGTATCTTATGTTAAGTTAATGTTAAATTTGATTGATCAGCTTGTGCAAAAATGCTTTCAGACATCGTCTTGCCAGTTTTCCTGCGCACGATGTGCTGGCGCAGCGGTCTACTGGGTTCGCGCCGGTGATAGAAGGTGTGATAGAACGCGCTATGGCGGCCATTGAGCTGTTGAGCTTTCGAACAGGACCGGCTACGCTTTGGCCACCTATAGGGACAAAGGATCTGATGAAGTTTTCTCTTTTCAAGCCGCCGATGGACCGGCACCTGCTCAAATCGCGCGAATACCTGGAGGAGGCCAAAATCAAGCGGGTCGAGCATCAGGCCGCAGCCGAGCACCACGGCGCCTTGACGCAGCTGTATGCCGAGCGCATCTGCCGCATCGAGGCTGAAATCAGCCAGACGTTGCAGGAAGGCTTAAAGAGCAGCCCGCCGCTGCCAGCCGCTGACAGCCAGAGCGTTCCCCCGCAATCCGACTCGGTGCTGGTCTACGCGCCCCGGGCCTTTGCAAGCCTGAGTCTGGCGCCTGCCCTGGCCTTACCGGCCTTATTGACGAATCGTGATGCGGTCAGAAAAAGGTGTTTATCTGCTGTGCCTTGGGTCATGCATGTGCCCCTGGAGCCTGCATGGGCTGGACGGCCAGGCGCATCCCATCGCTTTCAAAATGGCAGAAAGACTGCTGAGCGCAGGGTTGCCTTCTGGTGACAAGGTGCGGTAAAGCTGTGTCGGGTTCAGGTGTGCCTGCTCGGCGATGGTTTGCACGCCGCCAAATGCTTTCGTCATTGTCGCAGTACGGTCAACAACTCGCCCTGATCGCCATCCTCAAGAATGCTGCTGAGCAATTGGGCCGCGTAGGCGGGGTCTTCCGGTACACCTGGGCCATTGCATCGTCGTGTGCTCTATCTTTCATCGTCCGTTCTCCTTTGCCAGTCTTGCCAATACTCACAAGCGCGATCTATGTCCGCATCCTGCCCCCGCTTGTCGCCACCGCACAGCAGCAAGACGATCTTCTTGCCTGCCATGGCGTAATAAACACGATAGCCCGCCCCCACTCAATGCGAAGCTCCCACACGCCATCGCGACAGAACTTATGGTCGCCAAAGTTGCCCTGCTCCACCCGAATCACCCGCCGATCTATCGCAATTCTGGCGGTGGTATCACGCTGCTTTCGCAGCCAGTCAAGGTAGACATCTTTCTCCTCGCTGGTTAAATAATGGCGAATTTCATACATGCCATATTTTCGTTTAAAAACGAATATTTTTCAAGCTGCTCATGCGACATTTGAACTCAGGTATTTGGGCACGCCCACTTGCCTAGCCCGATGGCTTTGCTTTGCGTAGGTAACGGTGGCTGTCAAGGAAGTTGTCGCCTGAAGTGAAGTGAGTCAGGCTGTTTTTTGCTTGGATTCAGGCTCCTTGGTTTGTTGCTTGGTTTCTGGGTTGAGGTGCACGACATCGACATGCGCCCACTGGCGAGGCTGCCCTGACCAGCGCTGAGGATTTTCCTGGCGGGCCTGTTCATAGATGAGTATTCCGGACCAACGTGACCGGTGATTCCGGGATCGTGACCGACATTCCGGTGAACGTGACCGGAGGGATTCCGGCAACGTGACCGCTGATTCCGACGAACGTGACCGATGTCTTTGGTCACGACAGTCGGCACGGCGGTATACGCCGTCGGCACGGTGTTGCGCATGAACGAAACCCGGCGTGGCGTGTAGCTTCGATGCTTTTTGCAAAGAGACACATGCCCGCCTTAAGGATCAATATGCGCAAACTCAAAGACGCCCTGCGTCTGAAATTCGAGGGTGGACAGTCCCATCAACAAATCGCCGGTGCCCTGGGGCTCTCCAAAGGTGTCGTCACCAAATACGTGGGCCTGGCCGTCGCCGCCGGGCTGGACTGGCCGGCCATTTCAGCCCTGGACGAAGCCGCGCTGGAGCGACGCCTGCTGGCGTCGTCTCGCGCCAGCCAGACCTATGCGCAAGCCGACTTCGGGCGGCTTCACCAGGAGCTTGGCCGCAAAGGGTGTGACGCTCATGCTGCTGTGGGAGGAATACTGCGCCCAGGTCGGCGACGAGCACCGTGCGGACTGGCCCCTGAAGCCCTGGCGCTACTCGCAGTTTTGCGAGAACTACCGCCAGTTTGCCAAACGGCTCAAACGCTCGATGCGCCAGGTCCACCGCGCCGGTGAGAAACTCTTCATCGACTATGCCGGCCCGACGCTGGCCCTGAGGGTGCACGGGCAGGAAATTGGCCGCGCCAACCTCTTTGTGGCGGCCATGGGCGTGTCGGGCTACTGCTTTTGCCTGGCTACGCCCGCGCAGACGGCACGCGACTGGCTGGGCGCCACCGCGCAGGCGTTGACCTTTTATGGCGGCGTGCCCCAGCTCATCATCCCCGACAACCCGCGCGCCCTGGTGACCAAGGCCGACCGCTACGAGCCGCTGCTGACCGACAGCGTGCAGGACTTTGCCCGTCACTACGGCTGCAGTGTGCTTCCTGCGCGCGCTTATCACCCACAGGACAAACCGAAGGTCGAGCTGAGCGTTTTTGCTGGTCGAGCGCTGGATCCTGGCACGCCTGCGCAAGCATCAGTTCACCAGCGTGGAGGAGGTCAACGACGCCATCACCCCCTTGCTGCACTGGCTCAACCAGCGTGCCTTTCAAAAGTTGCCCGGCAGCCGCGCCAGCGTGTTCGCGCAGATCGACGCACCGGCCCTGATGGCCCTGCCGCTGCAGCCCTGGGAATGGGCGGTCTTCAAGACGGTGCGCGTGCACATCGACAGCCACGTCGAATTCGAGGGCCACCGCTACAGCGTGCCCAACGCCCTGGTTGGCCTGGCGCTGGAGTTGCGCGTCACCGCCCATGCGGTAGAAGTCTTGCACCGTGGCAACCGGGTGGCCAGCCACATGCGCTGCGCCCACAAAGGCAGCTTTACCACCGTGATTGAACACCTGCCCGAGCGCCACCAGCACCAGGCGCAGTGGACGCCCGAGCGGCTCATCGCCTGGGGCCGCGCGTATTGGGGTGGCCTGTGCGGCCACGGTGCAAAAGATGCTGCAGCGCCAACCCCATCCCGAGCACGCCTACCGCGCCTGTTTGGGCCTGCTGTCCCTCTCCAAACGCTACGGGCGACGCCAGGCTGGAGGCGGCCTGCACCTTGGCGTTGAGCTTGGGCACCAGCAAATACACCCACATCCGCGACATCTTGCTCAACCGGCGCGACCTGCTGCAAGCGAGCACCACGCCAGAGTGGACATCGCCCCGCACACGCCCACGTGCGTGGCGCGAACTACTACCAATGAAACCCTTTACAGAGAATTCCAAAATGATGATGAACACCACCTTGAATCAACTGCGCAGTCTGCGCCTGGAAACCATGGCCCAGGCGCTGGAGCACCAGCTCCAGCAAAGCGGCATCGGCGCCATGAGCTTTGAAGAACGGCTGGCCTTGCTGGTCGACCGGGAGGTGCATGGCAGGCAAGACCGGCGCTGTGCGCGATTGCTCAAAACCGCCAAACTCAAATACCCGCAAGCGGTCATAGAAGATTTGGACAGCCGCAGCACCCGGGGCATTGAACGCAGCGCGGTGATGAGTCTAGCTTTGGGCGAATGGGTCAATGCCGGGCACGCCGTGCTGATCACCGGAGCCACCGGCGCGGGCAAGTCCTGGCTGGCGTGCGCGCTGGCCCAGCATGCCTGCCGGCGTGGCCACAGTGCGCTGTACCTGCGGGTTCCCCGCTTGGGCGAGGAACTGCGCATTCGCCACGCCAACGGCACCTTTACGCGCTGGCTGGACACGCTCAAAAACACGGACGTCTTGCTGCTCGACGACTGGGGCATGGCCGCCATGGACAGTCAAACCCGGGCCGATCTGCTGGAGATCATTGACGACCGGGCCAGCCAGCGCGCCACCGTCATTACCAGCCAGTTGCCCATTGAGCACTGGCACGAGTGGATAGGTGACCAAACTGTGGCCGATGCCATGCTTGATCGGCTCATGCAAAACCATCACCGCTTCACGCTCACGGGCGAATCGCTGCGTAAAAAAAAACCCGCCCGCAAAAGGGATCGCCGACAAGTAGGCCCCCACGGCAGGGGGCCTCCGGCGGCCTGGCAGGGGCCTATTCGTTCAAAAAATTCAATTCCACAGAAGGGCAAAACAGCCGGGAAAGCGGGCCGGCATAAAATCAAAACGCGCAACACCGACCCCCGGTCACGTTCGCCGGAATGCCGGTCACGTTGCCGGAATCAGCGGTCACGTTCACCGGAATACGCACATAGACGAGCGCGCGCTGCTCAAGCAGTGCCCGGTCCAGGCCGGCATGGCGCTGCGCCGGTGTCACGAAGCCAATGGCGCTGTGGCGATGCTCGTGGTTGTACCAATGGGCCAGCTCGGTGACCCAGCGCCTTGCGGCCAGCAGGTTCTCGAACGGCTTGACAGGCAGTTCGGGGCGGTACTTCAGCGTTCTGAACGCTGATTCGACGTACGGATTGTCATTGCTCACGGACGGACGGCTGCGCGTGTGCGCCACGCCCAGGCGCTGCATGGCCGCCAGCATGGTCTCGCCCTTCATGGGCGAGCCGTTGTCCGAATGCACCGTCAGCTGGCCCGGGCGAATGCCCTGGCTCTCACAGATGTCACGCAGCAACTGGCTGGCCAGCTCGGCGCTCTCGCAGTCAAACACCTGCCAGCCCACGATCTTGCGGCTGAACAAATCCTCGAACAGGTACAGGTAAAAGTGCTGGCCGCGCACCTGAGTGGGCAGATACGTGATATCCCAGCAGAACACCTGATCGGCTCCGGTGGCGGCAAGGGCGCGCGGCCGGCTTCGCTTTTGCGCTGCGCGCTCCGAGCGTCGATGGCCCAGTTGGCCCTGCTGTCGAAGTATTCGGTACATCGTGGACTCCGAGGCCACATAGACGCCGCGGTCGGCCAGGCGAGGCACGACTTGGCTCGGCGGCAAGTCCTTGAACGCTTCGCTGTTGAGCGTGGCCATCACCGCCTGGCGCTCGTCCTCGCGCAGCTTGTTGGGCGGGCACACATAGCGCCGCTTGCCCGAAGGACGCTGGTCGCCCTCGGCCGCCTGCGTGCGCTGCCAGCGCTGCACGCTACGGCAGGACAGCCCGATTTGATGGCAAGCCGGCTTCAAGCGCGCCCCGTCGGCGCAGGCCTTGCCGATCAGGCCGAGCAACTTTTGGCGCTGCTGGACGGACGTCATTTGTCCGCGCCCTCCAGCAGCGCCTGGAAGTTTTTTTGCAACACCAGCAAGGCGGCTACCTCGGCCAGCGCTTTTTCCTTGCGCCGCAATTCACGCTGGAGCTGCTCGTGCTGACGCTGGAGTTCTCGAAAGGCACCCGTTGCCTCGCGCGAGGCGGGCGCGACCGGGGTGCAAAACTCTTCGCGCCACTGCACCAACTGGTGCTCGAACACACCACGCTCGCGGCACCACGCCGCCAGTGCCGGGCCATTGAATGCGTAGCTTTCCTGCAGAGCCCTCAGGCGCTGCGATGGCGACCAAGATGCAGCCGGGCCGTCCAGCGCAGGGCTTGTCTCCCCGAGTGCCTGTTCGCCGGCCTTGGCCGAGTCCAGCACCCATCGCTTGAGGGTGCCGGCAGACATGTTCAGCTCGCTGGCAAGGCTCAGAATTGAACGCGCGCCGCGATGGCGGGCTTTGAGCAGTGCCTGCTCCTTGAATTCGGTGGAGTGATGGGAATGAGGTTTTCTGTGCATGAAATGTCGCTTGCGCTGCGGATAACCCGCGGAAAATCGGAGGCGACAACTAGTCTGACACAGGGGGAACGTGGGCATGGCGCATGCGGTCGGCCTCTTCAAAGCGAGACTGCAGTTCCTGTTGAACGACCAGCGACACCTCCAGTGCAACCGGATTGACCGCCTCGATGAGCACCGCTGCGACCGCTTGGTCAATGCCGGTTCCGGGGACGCGTTGGCACACCGCTTGACCGTGCTTGATGCGTTCGCGCTGGCAGATGTAGTCGGGACACAGTTGACCATGACGATCGTGATAGCGAACCGTCATGCGTTGACCGCAGCGCCCACACAAGACCATTCCTTGCAGCAACGCAGGGCCCTCGCGCGGTGGTCCGCGGCGCCGATCGGTGCCCATCGCCTGCGCGTTGGCATGCAGGCGATGCTGGTTGAGCTCGAACTCCTCCCAAGAGATATACCCCGCATGGTTACCAGGGATCAACGTGACCCATTCATCGCGCGGCATTCGACGCAGCCGGGTGCGGCCATCAATGGTCCTGATCGTATGGCAACGTCCATAAACAAACGCTCCGGCGTATCTGGGACTGTGCAGCACACGAAGCACCTGGTCGTGAGTCAGGCTGCCCCACAGCAGTTCGCCCTTGTGGGGACCCTTGGCGCAGCGCCGCGGGAATGCCAACTTCTCATCGCGCGCGGCCTTGACCGTGGCGCAGGCCGAGCCGGTGCGGGCAAACGCAGCGAACAGCCACCTCAGGCAATGCTGGACTTGCTGATCAGGATCGAGCACGAGCGTGCCCTCGCTGGTGTAGACCAACCCCACGGGCGGGCGCATCTCCAACTCGCCGCGGCGCGCCTTGTTCAAGATCCCGCCCTGCAGGCGCGCCCGCAGCACATGCAGTTCAGCCTCGCTCATGGTGCCCTTCAGGCCGAGCAGCAGTCGGTCGTTGAAGTGTGCTGGGTCATAGACACCATCCTCGTCGCAGATCAGCGTCGAGGTGAGCGCGCAGATCTCCAGCAACCGATGCCAGTCCATGGAATTGCGTGCCAGGCGCGACACCTCCAAACCCAGCACGATACCAGCGTGGCCCATGCCGACTTCAGCGACCAAACGCTGGAAGCCCTCGCGATCCGTTGCGGCGCCGGACTGGCCCAGATCGGTATCGATGACGATGACTCGTTCCTCTGGCCAGCCAAGCGCCACGGCGCGTTGGCGCAAGCCGTACTGGCGCTTGGTGCTCTCGGTGTTCTCGAACACTTGGCGCAGCGTCGACTGGCGGACATAGAGGTAGGCGTCGCGCTTGAGGTGACTGGCCTGCACCTTCTGGTGGTGATCATTCATCATGCGATGGCCTCCTGCCGATTGAACAAAACCATGCTGGCCAGCAGCATTGCAACGTCCCTGTGCAATTGCGCTGGACAGATCTGCTGGTCACCCTGTGGCGGCGCCGGCGTCGGTGTCGGCGCCACACACTGACTCCACGCCTGCATCCAGGCGCACATACCGCGACGGGTGAACAAAGCCAGGCCCTGGGGTTGTACGGCAGATCGGCCCAGCACTTGTTGGCGCAGATCCTCGTAGCGTGCAACCAGACTGTCGCCGCGCGGCAAGGGCGCTGGCGACACCGGCATCAGCGCCGTTTTTTTTTTGCGCAGCAACTGCCGCTCGATGCTGCGAGGGTGAACTTGCACCCCAAAACTTTGGCGCACCAACTCGGCTAGGCGCTCCGCACGAATATCCGGATCGGTAGCACGCGCCTCGCAGATGAACTGCAGCACCGTTGGCGTGAGTTTGTGGCCCCCGTGCGGACCACTCTTGTGGGCAAGCAAACCGGCCAGGCCGCCGTTGTCGAAGGCCGTCATGGCTTGGTAGAACGAGGGACGCGAAAAGCCGCAGGCCTTGGCAGCCTCGCTGATCGAGCGCTTGTCGATGTTGACCAGTCGCAGCATCTCGTACTTGACCTGCACCACATCGTCGGGGTCGAAGAACTCGTTGCTGGCGAACAGTGCGTGAGTGACGCCGTGCGGACGCGGGTTGAGCGCAGCGTGTTGGCGCAGGACCGCTTGCTTGTCGTGCTTGTCTCGATCTATGGGCATGGACCCTCCTCGGATCAGAGCAATCAATAAATGTAAATATAATTATGTGCAGTATGGTGACACTGTCAAGGTGATGACTGCAAGCGATAGGAAATTTCGTGTGCAACATGCAGGTCTGATTCCCATGCCAGAAGCATCGAACAGATGCAAGCCAAGACGTAATCTCCTTTACACTTTGCACAATATCTTCTTTACACTGAAGGGGCCGGCTCATGACTTTATTGCCTCGATCAGTTGCACTAATTCGACAAGCTCCTGAGCCCGGAACGCGGCACGTCCCCGCGCCACAGCATTGAAAGGGTCCTCGGCGACCAGGTCGGTCCAGACCGCCGGCATTGAGTGCGAGCCTCCCGCTGCGTCGTGAAAAAAAACCCTGTCTTCGCGCCAGTTCCTGCCACGCTCGACCAGATCGAACTCCTGACCGAACAGCGGATGGTGCGGATGGGTTACGCGAAAAGGTCGTCGTTCAACGTCGCCATGCGGCGCAGTTGACTGCTCGCTCCAATCCCTACGTCGAATCAGCGTTCAGAACGCTGAAGTACCGCCCCGAACTGCCTGTCAAGCCGTTCGAGAACCTGCTGGCCGCAAGGCGCTGGGTCACCGAGCTGGCCCATTGGTACAACCACGAGCATCGCCACAGCGCCATTGGCTTCGTGACACCGGCGCAGCGCCATGCCGGCCTGGACCGGGCACTGCTTGAGCAGCGCGCGCTCGTCTATGAACAGGCCCGCCAGGAAAATCCTCAGCGCTGGTCAGGGCAGCCTCGCCAGTGGGCGCATGTCGATGTCGTGCACCTCAACCCAGAAACCAAGCAACAAACCAAGGAGCCTGAATCCAAGCAAAAAACAGCCTGACTCACTTCACTTCAGGCGACAACTTCCTTGACAGCCACCGCAATGGACACGGCGTTGACGTCCAAAGCGTAAAGACAAAGTTGTTCGCGTTTCTTGTGGATAACGTTGTTGATGAGGAGACAAAAATCCGTCTAAACCAAGTCCGGGCGCGGCTTTCTCAAGGCTGCCTGCATTTTACGCAATGCTGCTGGTGTGGCTATCCAGTGCGCGCGGGTCGCGCTTTTGATTGCCGGCGTCATTGACGCTTTCGCGCCCGTTCGCCAATGCGTCAAAGCCCTCGAGGAAACCGAACAACGAAGACGCACGCTCCCTAGGGGCAGTACGATACGTGCTGCTACAACTCTAGAAGAACCCAAAATGAACGAACTTGTCAAACTCCGCCAGCAAATTTTCGACATGGAAAAGCAGGCCGCTGAACTGCAGAAAAAGAACCGGCCTGCCGTGTTGACCCAGTTGCGTGAGCAAATGGCCGCCTACGGCATCACCGCCGAGGAGCTCAGCCGTCCGGCGGCCAGGGTACAAAAGCCAAGGCAGCCACTGGCCAAAGTAGCGAGTCCGACAAAAGGCAAGAAGCCGGCCGTGCCGTCGCCCGCGAAATACCGCGGACCCGAGGGGCAGGAATGGACCGGCCGCGGAACCGCGCCGAAGTGGCTCAACGACTTGCTCGTCGACGGCAAAACCCGGGAAGATTTCCTGATCGATCAGAACCGGGCCGCCTCTGGCAGCGCAGCAGCAGAGTAAACAAACAGGCGCCCGAATCGGGCCGTTTTCTTGTCTGGACAGCGCCATCCATACCGGTTTGCTTCATGAAGGTTGTGACTAACTAACCACTGACGCGCTCTGGAGCTCAAACTTTTCGAACAGAGCGCCCAGATCAACTGCCCTTAGCGCAGCACTAGCACGGGAAGCCGGCTTTCGATGATGACGTTCTTGGTATGCGAGCCAAATACGAATTTACCCACCCGGCTGCGCCCGTGCGTGACCATGACAATCATGTCGGCGCCTGCTTTTTCGGCCTCGTCAACGATGGTCTGATCGACCGTGTAAGAGGTCACATGATGGGCGGTGAACTGCACCCCTTTGGCTTGGGCGCGCGTTTCAAACTGTCCCAACAAGGCTGCAGCGTGCGCTTCATTTTTGGCTTCATGGTCCTTGATGCGATTGATGAACTCATCACCACGCTGGGCGTTCGTTGAAAGCGGCAGATCGGGCTCGACCACAAAGCCCGTGATGCGCGCTCCCAATTGAAGAGCGAGTTCAATGCTGCCATCCATCGCACGGTGGGAAAGTTCGGAGCCGTCAACGGGCACAAAAAGATGCTTGTACATGGGTGATGAATCCTCAACAAAAAAACAATGAACGTCTGCGCCTCAAACAGCAGGCGCAGCGCTGAAAGTTCAGTGTAGCCAGTTCACGGAACTGCTTTTGGCCATGGCCGGCAGAGATGTCTGCCATCTTACCGGGCACTGTTGAAAAGAGCTTCTACTCTTGGTAGCCACCTGGCGTCCTGCTGGAGCCATCGAGTCCCCAGGGCCGTTTATCATGCGGGCTTTTGTATGTTCGCCGTGCCAGTGGATCAGGCGAGTGGGGCAGTGGTGCCGGAGTGAACTGCCAAGCACGTCCAGACGCTGTTGGGTAAACCCTCAGATCCATCCCAGGGCGCAAGGCCATGTGCGCGCCGAGGACAACGCTGAACGTTCATGGACAGCTCGGTCGGTAGCGATGGTGAAACTGAAGAGTAAAACGGGATGGAGAAACGGGATAGTTGAGGATTCTGGCTGGACCGTGCGTTTCCACCGCTGGACACGCGTGTTGCGGGCAAGGAATGCTGTTGCCCGCGCTTCCTGACGCATAATTTCAACTGTGCGGGTGCCACAGCATTCGCACAGCGATCAGGTGATCGGTCAGTTTCGCAGGCGACGGCGCTTCTTTTCGTGTGTGTTTTGCTTTCGGAACCCCATCGCTTTTGTTTTTGTGTTTTTCGAGGAATCCCTTCATGGGCAACAAACTATACGTCGGCAACCTGCCTTACACGGTGCGAGACGAAGACCTGCAGCAATCGTTTGGTCAATTCGGCGCAGTCACCAGCGCCAAAGTCATGATGGAGCGCGACACGGGTCGCTCCAAAGGCTTTGGCTTTGTCGAGATGGCCAACGACGCCCAAGCGCAAGCGGCCATCAACGGCATGAACGGCCAGCCTTTGGGCGGGCGCAGCATCACCGTGAACGAAGCCCGTCCGATGGAGGCACGTCCTCCACGCACCGGCGGCTTCGGCGGTGGCGGCGGTGGCGATCGTTCCGGTGGAGGCGGTTATGGCGGTGGCGGTGGTGGCGGTGGTGGCGGTTATGGTGGCGGCGGTGGCCGTTCGGGTGGGGGCGGCTATGGCGGTGGAGATCGTTCTGGCGGCGGTGGCTACGGCGGCGGTGGTGGTCGCGGCGGCTACTAAGCCCTGCACACCCGGCCAACGGCAAAGTTGGCGCTTGACACCAACTGCCCTGGCCTTGCGCTGAGCAAAGCAAAGCATACAAGGCTTCGGAACTTCGGTTTTGAAGCCTTTTTACCTTGAAGGGCCTGAGCAGGTTGGCGCCCACGCACAATTGTCTCCTGCTGTCGATTTCAGTTGCCCCTCCCTGCAAGCCGCAAGATCCGCTCAGCGCAAGAATTGCAGTCTTTTGAAGCGGGGACAGCCAGCATCGCCAGCATGGATCAAACTTCCATTGACCGCGATCCGCGTACCATGCGTCTGGAACCCCCACCCAACAAGCATCAATCACGACAGACTGCCTTGCCCATGGACAACTCTTCCTCTTACACGCCGCCCAGGGTCTGGTCTGGCATCAAGGAAAACGGTGGCCGCTTTGCCAGTATCAATCGGCCGACCGCGGGCCCGACCCATGACAAGGAGCTGCCGGTCGGGCGCCATCCGCTGCAGCTGTATTCGCTGGGCACGCCCAACGGCGTCAAGGTGACGGTGATGCTCGAGGATCTGCTGGCCGCAGGGCACACGGGCGCCGAGTACGACGCCTGGCTGATCCGGATCCAGGAGGGCGACCAGTTCGGCAGCGGTTTTGTCTCAGCCAATCCAAACTCCAAGATCCCGGCGCTGGTGGACCGCAGCGGACCGACGCCGGTCCGGGTGTTTGAGTCCGGCGCGATCCTGATGTATCTTGCCGAGAAGTTCGGCGCCTTTCTTCCCGCAGACGGCCCCAAGCGCGCCGAATGCCTGTCGTGGCTGTTCTGGCAGATGGGCAGCGCGCCTTTTCTGGGCGGGGGTTTCGGTCATTTCTACGCTTACGCGCCAACAAAAATAGAATACGCGATCGATCGGTACGCGATGGAGGTCAAGCGCCAGCTTGATGTGCTCGACCGTCGCCTCGCCGAGAGCGCCTATCTGGCGGGGGACGAGTACACCGTTGCCGACATGGCGGTGTGGCCCTGGTACGGCACGCTGGTCAAGGGTCAGCTGTACGAAGCGGGTGAATTTCTGCAGGTTCAGGCGTACAGCCATGTGCTGCGCTGGACAAACCAGATTGCCCAGCGTCCGGCCGTGCGGCGCGGCCGCATGGTCAACCGCACCATGGGCGCGCCATCGAGCCAATTGCACGAGCGCCACGATGCGGGCGACTTCGACACCAAGACCCAGGACAAGCTGGCCGCGCCGCTTTGATGCTCAGCTGCCTGTCCTGTCCTCCAAGCGGAATGCAACCATGATCACTCTTTACGACTGCGCCACCGCGCCCAGCCCGCGCCGGGCCCGCATTTTTCTCGCCGAAAAGGGCGTTGCTTATGAAACGGTCCAGGTGGACCTGAGGAATTCCGAGCAATTGAGCAGCGCCTACCAAAAAATCAATCCGCAGTGCACGGTCCCAGCGCTGCGCACTGAAGAGGGGGCCGTGCTGACCGACAACGCGGCGATCACGGCCTACCTGGAGGCGCGTTACCCGGAGCCACCGCTATTGGGCACCACCCCGAACGAAAAGGCGCAAATTGCCAGCTGGAACTGGCGCGTCGAGTCCGAAGGGCTGCTGGCCGTCGCCGAAGCGCTGCGCAACAGCGCGCCGGCCATGGCCAACCGGGCGCTGCCCGGGCAGATGGACTACCCCCAGATTCCCGAACTGGCGCAACGCGGCCTGGCAAGGGTGCAGCAGTTCTTTGTCATGCTGAACGACCGCCTGGCTGATCGCAACTTCATCGCTACCGACAGTTTCTCCGTAGCCGACATCACCGCAGTGGTGGCCGTTGACTTTGCACGCGTTGTGAGAATCAAGCCAGGCGAACAACACCCGCACCTGCAGCGCTGGCGAGCGGCGATGGCCCAGCGGCCGTCGATGTCTGTCTAGACGCGCAATGCCCAGGGGAGCAGCGTCATGACGTGTGGCCTGCGGCACCAGGCCTTGCCTTTACGGTGCACTCGCGCTAAATTGACCGACCTTAACAGGCGCAAAACACATGAGCCATCTGGAACGCAGCCCGGTCAAGGCGGAACTGGACCGTCTCACCATGAAGTTTTTCCATGCTATGTCTTTCGAGTTCGGCGAAGCGCCTTCGCACGCAAGCATTGCAGCCTTGTTTATTGAACGCGGCTTGCTCATCATAAACGTCGGCTCTACACCCGAGATCTCATCCGTTCAGGAGTTCATTGCGCCACGCGAGGCGCTGGTGAGCTCGGGCATGCTCACGCGGTTTCATGAGTCCGAGATTCTGGGAATCCACCGTGATCTTCGGCAACGTGGCGCATCGATTCAGTGCCTATGCCAAGTCTGGCACATTGAGCGCAAAGCCGTTCGAAGCCCGAGGGATGATCTTCACGCAGTTTGTCAACACGCCTGGCGGCTGGAAAATGCGTGCCATGGCGTGGGACGACGAGAGGCCCGGTCTTTCTATCGGCAAGGTGACGGAGCATTCAAGGTGAAGAACACAGAGGCTGCCAGTAATTGAACATAATTTTTTGAAGCGCTAACGCTCCGTACAAGACATTCCACGATGGTGATCGTGTATGGCAACAAACTACTCGAACTGATAAATTGAGCCGTTAAACCGCATTGCCTGGCACAGTCTTGCAGCCGCTTATCTACGCTGGCACGGTAGTGCTTTTCCTTCCAATCAAAAAAAGCAGCAGGCAGTTCCAGCCATTGCGGCCTCACAGCTCTCAAATGCATCCTTCAGCAGGCCGTCGGCACCGGGCAGCGATCGATCGGTCACGACTTGCCTTGGCTAAACACCAGATTTCCCACCGAGGATAAATCGCTACTTCAGCCGACTTTCCATGCTGGCGCATTGTCGCCTTGGGCTGGGTTGCACTCGGAGCTGCTTTTGAAGCAAAACGGGTCTCGGTGCAGGATCGCCATCAGGCTTTTAAAAGCACCCCTTTCAAGGTCTTTGTTCCGCCGCTGCCTTGAGCACCCGGGCCGTGGAAACATGTGCCCGAGCCTTGGCTCCCGCGACCCATCCCCTGGGTTTTTCGATCTTGGGGCCGCGTTTGCTCGTGGCCACTTGCCGGGGGATGATGCGGCGCGCCAAGGCCAGCAGGCGCTGCACCACCTGATCGGTGTCCTGTGGCGCCCAGTTCGGCCAGTGCGCTGGCGGCACGGCGATGAGCAAGCCCTCGTAGGCGCCCCTGACATGCTGGGCCAGGTGGTAGGTGGAGACATCGAGCTGCGGCGCCTCCTTGAGGTGGGCATGCTCCACGCAGCGCTTGAGCAACGACAGCAGGTTGTAGGCCAGCACCGCCACGGTGAAGCCCAGCAATGCCGCGCGCGGATGGCCCAGGGTGGTGATCTCGCTGTGCAACACCGATTCGAGCCGCCCGAACATGCCTTCAATGCTCCAGCGGCGCCGGTAAAGGCTGGCAATCTGTTCGGCGCTGATGCTTTCGGGCAGGTTGCTCCACAGCCACAGCACGGACTCACCCGACTCCGTGGGCTGGTCGAGCTGCAACTCAATGCGCCGCCAAGGCGCCTGGCCCTCGTCGAGCTCGATGGCTTGCTCGCGCACCAGTCCCGTCTCGCAGCGGCCCGCTTCCCGCCAGGGGCTTTCCTGCACGATCACCGGGTGTTTGCTGTGCTGGCGCACGATAAAGCTGGCCTGGGCCTCGTGGCAGCGCTGCAGGATCGTGCGGGTGCAAAAGTGGCGGTCTGCGATCCAGATCTGGCCCGGCCCGGCGCTCTCAAAAAGGGGCATCACGGCGGTACGCTCGCTTTCGTAGGCGTCCTCGCAGGCCAGCAGATCGACCACCTGTGCCAAGTCAGGGTCGTACACCACCAGCGAGTGCCCGGGCAGGGCAGCACCCCGGTGCCCGCGCAGGGGCGCCAGGCGCTTTTGCGAGCCGGGCAGGTGGTTGCCATCAACGATGCGCAGCTGCCAGCCGGGCACACACCCACCCACGTCCAGCGCCGCAGCGATGGGCTGCAAGCGCGTGCTGCTGCCCTGTACCAGGGCGCGCAGCAGCGGCAACTCCGTGCGCTTGACCTTGTCGTAGAGCGCGGCCAGCGACACGGGCAAGTGTTCCATCTTGCGCGCGGCCGCATGCAGCGAAGGCTGCAAGCCCAGGCACACCAGGGACATCAACTCAACGACCGTGGAAAACAGCAACTTCCGCGGGTACTGGCGCTGGCGGTTAGCTTCGAACACCTTGTCGATCCAGGCCGCCGGCATGGCCTGCTCCAGCGCAATGCGCGCCATCACGCTGGCCGGCGCCTGCTTTTCAAATCGTTCCAGTACCTCTTGCCACATGCTCCTGGCCTCCGCAGAGTAAAAAATGGTGAGGCGCAAAGCTTACTCAAAGACCTTGAAAGGGGTGGCTTTTAAAAGCCATTTCTATTTATGCTGCCAAGCGCCAGTAATGCGCATTGAACGGGCTGCTCATGCGCAGCGCCAGCGGGGAGATGTCGCACAGCTTGTCGGTCGGCATGGGCTCGTCGCCATCCATGAGGATCGGCTTGAGAAGGTCTTTTTGGCCTGCGGGAGTGGGGACCGGTTTGCGGGCGACGGCAAAGGTGTAGAAGCATCGAAAGGGAAGCTTGCGTTCCGCCCAGTAGTCCGCAGCATAACGAAAAATGTCCAGGAGTTGCTCGCGCGCTTCCTTGTCAAACTTGGCATGCGCCGGGATCTGTTCGATCACCACGATAAAGCCCAGTGGTGTCGTCGGTTTGGGCATGTGCTCGGTCAGCCCTCTTGACAGCGCCTCCATGCTCTTGGAGGACAACTCCGGCAAGGCGCACTGCGCGGCGAGCAGGTCCACGATGTCCTGCTTGCATTTGGCATTGCCCAGGTCGGCATACAAAAAAGTATGACCGAGATCAACTGCTGCCGCTTGTAATTCTTGCCGGCTCAAAGCGCGTATGGCCTGCACGATGTTGGGACGCACACCCTTCAAGGGAACGTCGTTCTGCGGTCTTGGGTTATTGAGTTCGTATGTCAACATATGTGCAGGTGGGATGGGTAGATGATCGAGGCAGCGCTTCATGCGCGAATCGATCATGGATAAAGTAAACAAACTCAGGACCTGAGCGCCTCAGGGCATCAGGTCCGGCTCATAAGGAATTCGCCCAAATTGCGGTTTCTATTCTTGGCATGCCGCCGCGAGCGCCACAGGCCCAGGCCGTGATTTCGACAGGTTTGACACGCCTGCGCGTACTAGACGGATTGGCACCGTGGATCGAGGCCAAACCAAAGAGGGATGGCAACATGCAAAGATTTCCAAATCAACAAACGCGCTGAGCTTGTCGGCATCAAGCTGGTGGGGTCTTGGCAAGCTTGTCCCTTGCGCTGCACACCGAGTTGTCAAGAAGTGGGGTAGGAAAAAGAACTGCTCGATACCTTTAAAGCAGGATACAGGCACGACTATTTGCTCGCACTTTGCAGCCCAGTGGACCTACCTGATTCAACAGACAAAAAACTAAGGTTTTCCTTACTGCTGGCGGGCAGTTTGCCCTATATAGGGTTTTTACGCAAGCCGCGGGCTGTATTGAAGCGCGTGGCTGTCCCAGATCGGCCATGCAGCGCAGCAGCAAAGTAAAAATACAGGCAACTGGAATCGGCCCGCCTTTAAGGCCCGGCGCCATGCTGACCCGCCCGGTGTGCAAATCAAACCGATCGCTGAGCGTTCCCGGCGGTAGGGGCTCCAGCCCAGTTGCCCTTGGCCAAGCTGCTTTTCTGCCCGGAGGCGCTGACGCCGCCCATGAGTTGAAAGAGCACGCGGACAAATCAACCCGCCCAGGCAAAGGGTGCAAAGTGCCCGTTGCGCATGCCGGTTGCGTCCTCCCAGTCGATGCCAAATGCGTGAAAGCGGCTGCGCGTCGCCCTGGCAAGAGACAGCCGGCTATTGACGGGATGCGCGACGTTGTCAATGCCGATGGCCTGGCCGGGCGCGGTGACACTTGCCAGTCCTTCGCAAGCCTGGTTCACCAGTTCTCCAGCGCTCACTGAATACACCAGTGCGTTGGCCTCGAAGCGGATCGGCCGCTGCTCGACGCCTGCGATGCGGCCAACGAGCGGTGCGAGCATGGCCATCGGCCCCCCGGCTGACCCGGTGGCAATCGCACGGATCGCCTCCACTTGCGGCGGCGAAGCCGCTTCGTCCACGATAAGCCCGACAGCGATGTTGCCCTGACCCATCGGGCCCGGCGAATGCAGCATCACAATGAACGACAGGCCGTCGAGTCTGACACCGTCTTTCTCGCCTTTGTCGATGTGCAGGGCGACCGCAGCCTTGCAGTCGCCTTCGGTCGGCTGCGCCGTGAGGTTGGAGGTGAGGCAGGGGCAAAGAAATGCGCAATTGCATGTCTCCATATATTGCCCGGTGATAGTCCAGGTAGACATCGCGATACTCCTTCAGGAAAAGGTCGGCTTGCTACCGGCCTGCAGAAGATCTATTGTCAAACTAGTTTATGCCGATGTTTGCGCGTGTGCAATGCGGCTTTCTGGCCGTCAACGCACGAAGGGAAGGGATCGATGCAACAGCAAGAGCGTGCTTCGGCGGACAAGCCGCCACCAGGCATGGGTTCCCTCGTCGCCCGCCAGCCCATGCTGACGATGGGCATCCTGGCCGTGAGCGTCATCGGCTGGGCGGTCCTGGCCTGGATGGCGGTTGACATGGAGCACCCTTTTGCCCAACTGACGATGCCCGACTCTTCAAACTGGAGCGTCGCCAACATGCTGGCGATCTGGACCATGTGGTCGCTCATGATGGCCGCGATGATGCTGCCCTCGGCACTGCCCATGGTCCTGACGTTCGTCAACCTCAGCGGGCGCAGCCGACAGCGGGCGCGAGGATGCAGCTTCGTTGCCGCCTATGTGCTGGTCTGGCTCACCTTCAGCGCGGGGGCGGCGGCCGCCCAGAGGGCGTTGCAGGCCATGGGCTGGGTCAACCCCATGATCGTCAGCACATCCGCCTGGCTGACGGGACTGTTGCTTGTCGCCTCCGGCCTCTACCAGTTTTCGCGGCTCAAACACCTGTGCCTGTCACGCTGTCGCACACCGGTGGTTTTTTTGCTCGGGCAGTGGCGCGCTGGCGCATCCGGGGCCTTTGTCATGGGCGTGCAACACGGACTGTTCTGCCTGGGCTGCTGCTGGGCGTTGATGGCCTTGCTGTTCGTGGGTGGGGTGATGAACCTGGCCTGGATCGCTGCGCTGTCGATGGCCGTGGCGATCGAGAAACTGGCGCCCGGTGGGGAGCGAATGGCCAAAGCCCTCGGGCTGGTGCTGATGGCCGCCGGGCTGCTCAAGCTGGTGGTGCTCATGGCTTAGGAAGGGAGGCAGCCCGGTTGGCTGCCGCAGGCAGCGTGCTTGTGCATCCCTGAACAGGCACTTGACCTCGTTAACATGCCAGGGCCGCTCGCTCGGGGTTTCGTGGATCCCATTGACGCCCGGACACAGGCGGCTTGAAAACGTCGACGCCATGCTACATGCCGCGCCCTTTCACTGCGTGATCACGACCAGCACGCTGCACGGTGCCTGCTCGATCAGCGCCTTGGAGACCGAGCCCCGCCACCACCGCGCCGCCCATCCCTCGAGATGCTTGTGACCGACCACGATCAGGTCGGCCTCGATCCGGCGGGCACACTGCGTGATTTCACTCACCGCATCCCCGATCACCACCTCGCCGCGCGCGCTCAAACCCGCATCGGCCAGCCTGCGCACGCCAGTGTCGAGGATTGCCTGGTAGCGGGTTTTTTCGCTTTCCTGCACCGTTTCGTTATAGACGACGCCCTCCGTCCCGACGGAGGCCAGGGGAAATGGCATCACGGCAATCAGCGTCAGGTTGGAATGGCTCCACTGGGCAATTTCATGGCAGTCCAGCAAGGCCTGCTGCCCGGGGGCCGAGCCGTCATAAGCCAGCAAGATTCGTTTGTACATGGCAGACCTTCAAGTTTTAAGAGGGCTGGCGACTATTCCAGCGTGAAGCCGATTCTCAGGGACACCTGCCAGTGCGCCACCTTGCCATCGACCACATGGCCCCGGGTTTCGGTGAGGGTGAATCACTGGATGCTGCGCACCGTCTCATGCGCCCTGGCGATAGCGGTGCTCACGGCCTCTTCCATACTGGCTCTGGACGAGCCGGTCAGCTCCAGCAGCTTGCAGGCAGGGTGGCTCATCGCATGGCCCCCAGAGTCGATCGGCCTGTGCAGCGAAATCTTACGCGCTGTGCGATGGAACTACAAACACACAGCCACACGAGCAAGCAGCGAGGTGATGCTCAATTCCTTGAAGGCCAGAAAGATGGGCAGCCTATGTCCCCTACACTGAGCCAGCTTGGCAACGCTTGAGCTACCCGCTAAAAAGCGGCATGAAACCCAACCTGGAGCCACTCCATGATCGAAGCCCTGGTAGCGGGCAAGCTGCACGGCCAGCCCGTCCAAAAGACCGGCAGGACGGGAACGCTGTTCGTGGTCGCCAAGGTGCGCGCCCATGCCGGCGACACCGATGTGTTCGTGAACGTGATTGCCTTCAGCCAGGCCGCTTGCGAGGCCCTGCTGGCCCTGGGTGACGGCGACGCCGTGGCGCTGGCCGGCAGCCTCACGCCCAAGGCCTGGACAGACCGCGACGGCGCTGCCCGCCCCGCGCTAGACCTGGTGGCCAGCCAGGTCTTGACGGCTTACCATGTGAGCCGCAAGCGCAAGGCGCTCGAGCGCAGGCCGCCTGGCCCGTCCGACTCCCAGCAGGCAAGCCGGCACGATGAGCTTGACGATGGCGCTCCGCTGGACTTTTGAGTCCACCCCCTCTCATCGATCAAGGACAGGCAAAGCCGTAATTTCTGCTTTGCCCGTGGGGGAGTTCATCGATGCCGCGGCGATGAGCTCATGCCAGAGATGGACTTCGAGCCTGGAACGCAAGACGTCTTTGAGATTGCACGGCCAGCAGCCTCGATTGTCCTGGCTTGCAGGGTGATCCATGCTTTGCCGGCATCACTGTCAACTCCGCATCAGTGCCAAGACCGACAGTCCAGGCGCAACCTGCATCGACTGGGCCTGAATCTACACGCTGACGTTGGGAGCCCACGCAGCGATCACCAGCATGCAACCCATCAGCGTCAGGCCAATGGACATCCGCAGGCGCAGGCGACGTTTCACTCGGGCTCTGTGATCGCAGTAATCGCGGTAGTCCCCGTTGTTCCAGTTCACGCTGCGGTTGAGAAAAAACATAGCACTTCCTTGTCCATGCGTTGTTGATGTGCTTACTTGCGCAGTGCAGCTCGACCCTTTTGCACTGCCGCGTCGCACCTGCGTTGTCTGGATCCAGTTTCGTCAATGCAGTGCTTATTGCCCATCACTTCAAATGGTTACTTCCTTGAAGTTTTGATACGCTGTGTTTTAAGCTCATCCATGAGAACCCTTGCGGAACCCATGGCGGTTTTTGAAGCTCGAACCAGGTCAGTACCATTGTGTAAATCACGTAAACATAAGCAAGTAAAGACTTCTGCAAAAAAGACCAAGACAGGCCTTTCAACGAGAGGGCCTCTTCAGCCGTCAGCGAATACGGCTTGCCCCCAGGCTGCTCAAGATGTCAGGAACGATGCGGTAGATTTGCGCAGCAATGAACATCGCTCCGAGTGGATCGCCAAAGGTACCCGCCGTTGGCGGCCCTATCACGCGGACTGCCCGTTGTTTCGTGCCCTTGGCGGTCAACGCCCGGCAATGCTCATCGACCGCGAAGCCGATACCGCATGCATCGGGAGTGAGCCAGCCCTTGTCCATCAAGGCAGACAGAAATGGATTCGATGAAACCCTCGCCAGAACGTCCAGGCCCGTGCAATTGATGATGACCTCGAACGCTTCGCACCGCCTGGCATTGCCCTGTCTGGGCGCAAAACAAACCTGCAGCGAGCCGCTTGCTTCAAGCGCAGCCACTGACTGAATACGGTCGGCCCTGAATACGACGCGCCCCTGGGCCTGCGCGGCCCGCACCAGGCTTTGAGTTTGTGGCGGCGAGCGAAAGCGGTGCACGTCGTACCAGGTCCGCGCTTTCTTCAGAAAGCGTCGTTTTTCCGCTGTGGGCAACAGGGGCCAGGTCCGCCACACCACGTCGCGCAGCTCATCAAAGGCCAAGTGCCAGCTTGCGCCCTGCGCCTGGACCTCCCCAATACGCTGTCGAAGCGCCCGGATCCAGGCTCGCAACGTTGGCTCAACCCCCGGTTGCGTGAGAAAGTCCGGCGCCGGCCCCAGGATTCGATCCAGCATCTGGCGGCCCGTGGCCGTTGCAGGCGCAACCGGCACGGTCGGGGGCGGTGAAAGCGGTCCGGCAGAGGGCGCCTGGGGACGTGGCTGCAATCCGCGTCTTGAAATGCTCACCACCCTGCCCGTGTGCCCTTGCCGCAGGAGTGTTGCCAGCACATCGAGCGCGGTCAAGCTGCTGCCGATGATCAAGACGTCGGCTTGAGCAGGAATTTCAAGCAACCGTTGGGTGTCGAGCGGATTTTCAATGACCCCGGGATGTGCTGCCAGCGAAGCGTCCAGCGGCGCTTGCAGCCTCGGTTGCGGATTGCCGGTGGCGATGATCAGCAGGTCGCACACCAGTGCGTGCCCTGCATCGGTCACCAGCTCGATCGAATCGCCTTTTTCCAACGCATCGACTGCGCGGGCTCGAAGATGCGTGATGGTCGATTGCGTCGCTGGCCATTGAGCGTGTTCACGGAAGGCAGCTTCCATATACCTGCCAAAGTCGGCACGCCGCACGAAAGCGCTGCCATCGGGCAGCAGCGCCTGCGGGTCAGCCGAAAAGAGGTCTTGCTTTTCACACCATCGCGTGAAATGCCCTGAGTCCTCAGGGTCGATGGAGTGAACCCAGGTCGGACCATTCAAGCGGTGATCGGGATCGGTGCTCGAATAGGCCAGGCCCAGGCCAACCCGGTCACGGGGCTCGATGAGGGTGATGTGCAATGGTGCCGGGCTGCTTCTGACCAGCTGGACCGCCGCACAGACACCGCTGAAGCCACCTCCGACAATTGCAATATGGCTCGGTTTATCAGACAACACTGTGTGCTCCATCGCGTTTTCGGGGATGCCAGGATGACCGCCGCCTTGCCCGGCCGCATCACCGCATCACCGCATCACTGCTAAATACCGGAAACCGGCAACGATTCATTCCATTTCAAGCACAGGAAAAAGCCGTTAACTTCATCTGATCTATTGGAAGGATTTGTACGCTGTGACGTGGAAAGTTTTAAACGGCTACTTGACCCTATACGCAATGGACTTCTGCACATTCAGCGCCACCACGGGGAAATTACGCAGCCTGCAAGATGAAAACGAGCAACTCAAGCGCGCACTGGTCCCGGACCCCACACTCGAAGGCGGGGTCGTGTGCCAATAAAGCCGCACCTGCCTGTGAATCCTCCCCCCAAGGCTATGCCTCGACCAAGTAGTGGGCAAGGCATATTAGGACCTGGACGGATATATCCCCTCCAACGCAATGCAAAAGTGCGTGTTGGGATCTGGCTCTTTACCCTTCAGATTTGGCAATGCGAAGGTCGTAGCACCGTCTCCTCCATAGGTTGTGCCCAGTAAACTGAAGAGGGCAGTATTTTGCGAAATGGCCATGAGTTGCCCTTCGCAGAATGCCCAGCCGTTTGGGGCGAAGTTATACGGAAGTAGTTGAATTTGACCTAGAAATGGTTCCATGGTAAGGCTCCCTATGGTGGCGGTAAAGCGCGATGAACGGTAGGGCACTGTTGGCGAATTGTCAAGTTCATGACGCCAGCGGGGCGAAGCGCGATGTTCGTGTTTTCTCCCGAGGCTGGCCGGTTAGGCATGCCGTGATCCGCTTGACATTCATGGCGACCCCCGTCACCCCATGCTGCAGGCTCGTTTTGGCCAAGCCCCGGTAACGCGTGCGGCGCAATCCGAGCAAGCCTGATGCGCCACAACAGAAGGACAAACATGCTTGACCATCGCGAAGCCCTGGCCGCTCGACTCAAGCATTGTCAATGTGTCAGCGTTGGGAAGCTGGCTAAGACGTGTCATCATTTACAGAGCGCACAGCGCTGAAATGCGGACTCAAAGCATCAACATCGAGTGAATTTCACTGCTGCCATTTGTCTATGCAGCCAGCATCAAGCTATCAAGGGCCGAGCTGCAGGTTGAGCCAAGCTTTCACCTTACCTCCCATGCCTGGGTCGCATTGACATTGCCAAGAAGCGCTTTTTCGATCAATGGGTGAAGTCCTACCCTCGCGCTCCCCGTGCCGCGCTATGGTATCGGCATGGTCATCATCAAACGTCAGGGAGTCAGCTTTGCATCCGCGCTTGGGCGCGGGGCGGCAGCCGTAGCGGGCGCATGGCTGTTGATGCTGGGTCATGCCGCTTCATCGCCTGTACCCGATCAACCGAAGGCAACGGCTGCGCCGCAGAGCGCAGCACTGACGCCCGTGCAGCGAGCCGCCTGTCCCTTGCAGCCGGCAGCGACAGTCGCCGGCAGGAAGGACGGGAAATTTACCCTGCAGGCCGACTTGTCCGGCATGACCGCGAGCCATATCGCCTCGTTCATTGTCCTGGGCAAGGAAGCGGCTGCGGCAGGCCGGCCGCGCGACGCCGAAGTGGCGTTCCTGATGTCATGCCGGGTGGCGGACAAGCTCAAGGGGATGGACTCCGTCGAGTCCGCCGACGCGAAGTACCAGCTGGGCTGGCTTTATGCGGGGCTCGCCCTGGAGGACGGCTCTGCCAGAGCCAGCCGCGCCGAGCTGCGCAGGCGTGCCGAACGCCTATACGCGGACAGCCTGCGCACGTACTTGGCCAGGTACGGCCAAGCCCATGAAAAGTCACGGTTTGCAGCCGCAGGGCTGAAGGCGCTGGACCAGCCGGTCAGGTCGGTGCAGGAGGGCACTTCAAAGCCTTCCCAAGCCTTGATGCCGCCATCGCAGGCCCGCCGCAATGAGGCCGCACAAGCGGCTCCACCAGCGCCGCACGAGCCGGGCGCGGCAACATCGCCCGGACCGAGTTTCGACTGCGCCAAGGCACGCTCTATGCCCGAGAAGATGATCTGCTCGGACGCCGAGCTTTCCCGACTCGACCACGAACTAGGCCGGGTGTACGCACGGGCCAAAAACGCGGCCTCCGACGGCGGCGCCTTTCGGCACCAGAACAGCGAAGAGTGGCGCAGGCGCGAGGCGACGTGCCGGGACCGGGAATGCCTGCTGCGCTGGTATGCGAACAGGCACGATCAGCTGATGAATATCATGCAAGGGCAGGAGCCAGCGCCATCGACGGTCTCCCGATAAGCTATTTTGTGGCGACGCTGAGAGCTTTACTTCGTTTGCGGCCCTGCCTATATTGGCAGCGGCATCAAGCAAGTCGACCATGTCCTGGTGTCCACATACCTGTGGAAGGTGCTCTACAGCCTGAAGCAGCAGCGCGCCGGAAACCATCAATCGACGAGACACGCGAGTATTCGACCGCCTCGATGTCTGATCTGAAGAAGATGGTGGGCATCAGCGTGTTGCCGGGGTTTTCCCAACAGGTGCGGGATTGTGGGATGAACTGCCCAGGCCAGGCGCACGGCGTGACAGTCAAGACAGCCTCCACGGCGATCAGCGATACCTGCAGTGAGAGCCTGATGCGGGACACTGAACATAATTCCTAGAAGCATCCAGGCTTCCAAGGGGCTGAACTACATTTGCACATTCCACGATGTATCTTATGTTAAGTTAATGTTAAATTTGATTGATCAGCTTGTGCAAAAATGCTTTCAGACATCGTCTTGCCAGTTTTCCTGCGCACGATGTGCTGGCGCAGCGGTCTACTGGGTTCGCGCCGGTGATAGAAGGTGTGATAGAACGCGCTATGGCGGCCATTGAGCTGTTGAGCTTTCGAACAGGACCGGCTACGCTTTGGCCACCTATAGGGACAAAAGGATCTGATGAAGTTTTCTCTTTTCAAGCCGCCGATGGACCGGCACCTGCTCAAATCGCGCGAATACCTGGAGGAGGCCAAAATCAAGCGGGTCGAGCATCAGGCCGCAGCCGAGCACCACGGCGCCTTGACGCAGCTGTATGCCGAGCGCATCTGCCGCATCGAGGCTGAAATCAGCCAGACGTTGCAGGAAGGCTTAAAGAGCAGCCCGCCGCTGCCAGCCGCTGACAGCCAGAGCGTTCCCCCGCAATCCGACTCGGTGCTGGTCTACGCGCCCCGGGCTTTGCAAGCCTGAGTCTGGCGCCTGCCCTGGCCTTACCGGCCTTATTGACGAATCGTGATGCGGTCAGAAAAAGGTGTTATCTGCCTGTGCCTTGGGTCATGCATGTGCCCCTGGAGCCTGCATGGGCTGGACGGCCAGGCGCATCCCCATCGCTTTCAAAATGGCAGAAAGACTGCTGAGCGCAGGGTTGCCTTCTGGTGACAAGGTGCGGTAAAGCTGTGTCGGGTTCAGGTGTGCCTGCTCGGCGATGGTTTGCACGCCGCCAAATGCTTTCGTCATTTGTCGCAGTACGGTCAACAACTCGCCCTGATCGCCATCCTCAAGAATGCTGCTGAGCAATTGGGCCGCGTAGGCGGGGTCTTCCCGGTACACCTGGGCCATTGCATCGTCGTGTGCTCTATCTTTCATCGTCCGTTCTCCTTTGCCAGTCTTGCCAATACTCACAAGCGCGATCTATGTCCGCATCCTGCCCCCGCTTGTCGCCACCGCACAGCAGCAAGACGATCTTCTTGCCTGCCATGGCGTAATAAACACGATAGCCCGCCCCCACATCAATGCGAAGCTCCCACACGCCATCGCGACAGAACTTATGGTCGCCAAAGTTGCCCTGCTCCACCCGAATCACCCGCCGATCTATCGCAATTCTGGCGGTGGTATCACGCTGCTTTCGCAGCCAGTCAAGGTAGACATCTTTCTCCTCGCTGGTTAAATAATGGCGAATTTCATACATGCCATATTTTCGTTTAAAAACGAATATTTTTCAAGCTGCTCATGCGACATTTGAACTCAGGTATTTGGGCACGCCCACCTTGCCTAGCCCGATGGCTTTGCTTTGCGTAGGTAACGGTGGCTGTCAAGGAAGTTGTCGCCTGAAGTGAAGTGAGTCAGGCTGTTTTTTGCTTGGATTCAGGCTCCTTGGTTTGTTGCTTGGTTTCTGGGTTGAGGTGCACGACATCGACATGCGCCCACTGGCGAGGCTGCCCTGACCAGCGCTGAGGATTTTCCTGGCGGGCCTGTTCATAGATGAGTATTCCGGACCAACGTGACCGGTGATTCCGGGATCGTGACCGACATTCCGGTGAACGTGACCGGAGGGATTCCGGCAACGTGACCGCTGATTCCGACGAACGTGACCGATGTCTTTGGTCACGACAGTCGGCACGGCGGTATACGCCGTCGGCACGGTGTTGCGCATGAACGAAACCCGGCGTGGCGTGTAGCTTCGATGCTTTTTGCAAAGAGACACATGCCCGCCTTAAGGATCAATATGCGCAAACTCAAAGACGCCCTGCGTCTGAAATTCGAGGGTGGACAGTCCCATCAACAAATCGCCGGTGCCCTGGGGCTCTCCAAAGGTGTCGTCACCAAATACGTGGGCCTGGCCGTCGCCGCCGGGCTGGACTGGCCGGCCATTTCAGCCCTGGACGAAGCCGCGCTGGAGCGACGCCTGCTGGCGTCGTCTCGCGCCAGCCAGACCTATGCGCAAGCCGACTTCGGGCGGCTTCACCAGGAGCTTGGCCGCAAGGGTGTGACGCTCATGCTGCTGTGGGAGGAATACTGCGCCCAGGTCGGCGACGAGCACCGTGCGGACTGGCCCCTGAAGCCCTGGCGCTACTCGCAGTTTTGCGAGAACTACCGCCAGTTTGCCAAACGGCTCAAACGCTCGATGCGCCAGGTCCACCGCGCCGGTGAGAAACTCTTCATCGACTATGCCGGCCCGACGCTGGCCCTGAGGGTGCACGGGCAGGAAATTGGCCGCGCCAACCTCTTTGTGGCGGCCATGGGCGTGTCGGGCTACTGCTTTTGCCTGGCTACGCCCGCGCAGACGGCACGCGACTGGCTGGGCGCCACCGCGCAGGCGTTGACCTTTTATGGCGGCGTGCCCCAGCTCATCATCCCCGACAACCCGCGCGCCCTGGTGACCAAGGCCGACCGCTACGAGCCGCTGCTGACCGACAGCGTGCAGGACTTTGCCCGTCACTACGGCTGCAGTGTGCTTCCTGCGCGCGCTTATCACCCACAGGACAAACCGAAGGTCGAGCTGAGCGTTTTGCTGGTCGAGCGCTGGATCCTGGCACGCCTGCGCAAGCATCAGTTCACCAGCGTGGAGGAGGTCAACGACGCCATCACCCCCTTGCTGCACTGGCTCAACCAGCGTGCCTTTCAAAAGTTGCCCGGCAGCCGCGCCAGCGTGTTCGCGCAGATCGACGCACCGGCCCTGATGGCCCTGCCGCTGCAGCCCTGGGAATGGGCGGTCTTCAAGACGGTGCGCGTGCACATCGACAGCCACGTCGAATTCGAGGGCCACCGCTACAGCGTGCCCAACGCCCTGGTTGGCCTGGCGCTGGAGTTGCGCGTCACCGCCCATGCGGTAGAAGTCTTGCACCGTGGCAACCGGGTGGCCAGCCACATGCGCTGCGCCCACAAAGGCAGCTTTACCACCGTGATTGAACACCTGCCCGAGCGCCACCAGCACCAGGCGCAGTGGACGCCCGAGCGGCTCATCGCCTGGGGCGCGCGTATTGGGGTGGCCTGTGCGGCCACGGTGCAAAAGATGCTGCAGCGCCAACCCCATCCCGAGCACGCCTACCGCGCCTGTTTGGGCCTGCTGTCCCTCTCCAAACGCTACGGCGACGCCAGGCTGGAGGCGGCCTGCACCTTGGCGTTGAGCTTGGGCACCAGCAAATACACCCACATCCGCGACATCTTGCTCAACCGGCGCGACCTGCTGCAAGCGAGCACCACGCCAGAGTGGACATCGCCCGCACACGCCCACGTGCGTGGCGCGAACTACTACCAATGAAACCCTTTACAGAGAATTCCAAAATGATGATGAACACCACCTTGAATCAACTGCGCAGTCTGCGCCTGGAAACCATGGCCCAGGCGCTGGAGCACCAGCTCCAGCAAAGCGGCATCGGCGCCATGAGCTTTGAAGAACGGCTGGCCTTGCTGGTCGACCGGGAGGTGCATGGCAGGCAAGACCGGCGCTGTGCGCGATTGCTCAAAACCGCCAAACTCAAATACCCGCAAGCGGTCATAGAAGATTTGGACAGCCGCAGCACCCGGGGCATTGAACGCAGCGCGGTGATGAGTCTAGCTTTGGGCGAATGGGTCAATGCCGGGCACGCCGTGCTGATCACCGGAGCCACCGGCGCGGGCAAGTCCTGGCTGGCGTGCGCGCTGGCCCAGCATGCCTGCCGGCGTGGCCACAGTGCGCTGTACCTGCGGGTTCCCCGCTTGGGCGAGGAACTGCGCATTCGCCACGCCAACGGCACCTTTACGCGCTGGCTGGACACGCTCAAAAACACGGACGTCTTGCTGCTCGACGACTGGGGCATGGCCGCCATGGACAGTCAAACCCGGGCCGATCTGCTGGAGATCATTGACGACCGGGCCAGCCAGCGCGCCACCGTCATTACCAGCCAGTTGCCCATTGAGCACTGGCACGAGTGGATAGGTGACCAAACTGTGGCCGATGCCATGCTTGATCGGCTCATGCAAAACCATCACCGCTTCACGCTCACGGGCGAATCGCTGCGTAAAAAAAACCCGCCCGCAAAAGGGATCGCCGACAAGTAGGCCCCCACGGCCAGGGGGCCTCCGGCGGCCTGGCAGGGGCCTATTCGTTCAAAAAATTCAATTCCACAGAAGGGCAAAACAGCCGGGAAAGCGGGCCGGCATAAAATCAAAACGCGCAACACCGACCCCCGGTCACGTTCGCCGGAATGCCGGTCACGTTGCCGGAATCAGCGGTCACGTTCACCGGAATACGCACATAGACGAGCGCGCGCTGCTCAAGCAGTGCCCGGTCCAGGCCGGCATGGCGCTGCGCCGGTGTCACGAAGCCAATGGCGCTGTGGCGATGCTCGTGGTTGTACCAATGGGCCAGCTCGGTGACCCAGCGCCTTGCGGCCAGCAGGTTCTCGAACGGCTTGACAGGCAGTTCGGGGCGGTACTTCAGCGTTCTGAACGCTGATTCGACGTACGGATTGTCATTGCTCACGGACGGACGGCTGCGCGTGTGCGCCACGCCCAGGCGCTGCATGGCCGCCAGCATGGTCTCGCCCTTCATGGGCGAGCCGTTGTCCGAATGCACCGTCAGCTGGCCCGGGCGAATGCCCTGGCTCTCACAGATGTCACGCAGCAACTGGCTGGCCAGCTCGGCGCTCTCGCAGTCAAACACCTGCCAGCCCACGATCTTGCGGCTGAACAAATCCTCGAACAGGTACAGGTAAAAGTGCTGGCCGCGCACCTGAGTGGGCAGATACGTGATATCCCAGCAGAACACCTGATCGGCTCCGGTGGCGGCAAGGGCGCGCGGCCGGCTTCGCTTTTGCGCTGCGCGCTCCGAGCGTCGATGGCCCAGTTGGCCCTGCTGTCGAAGTATTCGGTACATCGTGGACTCCGAGGCCACATAGACGCCGCGGTCGGCCAGGCGAGGCACGACTTGGCTCGGCGGCAAGTCCTTGAACGCTTCGCTGTTGAGCGTGGCCATCACCGCCTGGCGCTCGTCCTCGCGCAGCTTGTTGGGCGGGCACACATAGCGCCGCTTGCCCGAAGGACGCTGGTCGCCCTCGGCCGCCTGCGTGCGCTGCCAGCGCTGCACGCTACGGCAGGACAGCCCGATTTGATGGCAAGCCGGCTTCAAGCGCGCCCCGTCGGCGCAGGCCTTGCCGATCAGGCCGAGCAACTTTTGGCGCTGCTGGACGGACGTCATTTGTCCGCGCCCTCCAGCAGCGCCTGGAAGTTTTTTTGCAACACCAGCAAGGCGGCTACCTCGGCCAGCGCTTTTTCCTTGCGCCGCAATTCACGCTGGAGCTGCTCGTGCTGACGCTGGAGTTCTCGAAAGGCACCCGTTGCCTCGCGCGAGGCGGGCGCGACCGGGGTGCAAAACTCTTCGCGCCACTGCACCAACTGGTGCTCGAACACACCACGCTCGCGGCACCACGCCGCCAGTGCCGGGCCATTGAATGCGTAGCTTTCCTGCAGAGCCCTCAGGCGCTGCGATGGCGACCAAGATGCAGCCGGGCCGTCCAGCGCAGGGCTTGTCTCCCCGAGTGCCTGTTCGCCGGCCTTGGCCGAGTCCAGCACCCATCGCTTGAGGGTGCCGGCAGACATGTTCAGCTCGCTGGCAAGGCTCAGAATTGAACGCGCGCCGCGATGGCGGGCTTTGAGCAGTGCCTGCTCCTTGAATTCGGTGGAGTGATGGGAATGAGGTTTTCTGTGCATGAAATGTCGCTTGCGCTGCGGATAACCCGCGGAAAATCGGAGGCGACAACTAGTCTGACACAGGGGGGTAATCGGCCAGGGTTGCGCACTCGGCAGCGCGCAGGCGCGCATCCGTTTCCCAAGGGCAGGAAGAGCTTTCGACTTGAACAAAAGGGCTGCCAAAACAGCCCCTTCGTTCAATCCCCAAGGGCAGGTAGCAGGAAGAATCAGGTGCATCAAAACCAACTTTGGAGCACCTTGTGACCACCTTCGCAATTTGCATCAAGCCCAGTGTGCAAAGAGAAATCGCTGCTGCCGACGCAGCAGAAGCCAGCGGGCACTTTTCCACCTCCTTCGAGCACCTTGAGCGAGCACATGTGCTCGGGCAAGCGGCAACCGCCGAGCATGTCCGTGTGCACTGGCGCATGCTCCGGTTTGCGCTGCGCAACAGCCTGCACGGCGAGGCCTTCGGTCAACTCTGGCGGCTAGCAGCGGCGTGCATCTTCACGGCCCCTGGGCTCGTGCCCGAAGGCAACACCGGCGGCGCTGACGTCAGTGGCTTTCGGCGCATGCCTATTGCGAAGGATCTGCAACAAGCGCTCGATGCTGCCCGGACTCCAAACACACCGGCACCCAAGAAAATCATGCTTCGCAAGCTCGCCGCATCGGCAGCCCTGGCTGCGCTTGCCACCATCATGGCCGGTTGTGTCACGCAGCCGACGGACCTGGACCTTTCACTGGATAAGAATTCGGCGTCAAGCGTTTACCATGTCGCGCTGGTGCCCCCTGCTCAGGCGCCCGCCATCAACCAGATGCACAGTTGGAAGGTGAAACTGACCACGCCCCAGGGCACGCCGGTGCATGGCGCCAAGTTCGTGGTCGATGGCGGTATGCCCCAGCACGGTCACGGGTTGCCTACTCAACCTCGCGTGACGCGCGAGTTCGAAGACGGCACTTACGCGCTCGACGGGATGAAGTTCAGCATGACGGGCTGGTGGGAGGTGAAGTTAACCATCCAGGGCCAGCAGGGCGTGGACAAGGTCACCTTCAACTGGGTGATTAACAACCCGGCCGTGCAGACAGTGAGCGGTCCATGAACAAGCGCGTCATCGGGTTTGCCGCGGCTGCTGCGGCTCTTGCCGTCTCCGCCTGGGCCGCAGAAGACTGGAAGCAGGCACAGTTGCAGGACAGATGGTCTGCACAGGAAGTCGCCACCATCGCCTCGATGCGCCTGAAAGAGGCTGGCCAGCGGCCCGCTGACGCTTCGAACGCCTACGAGCAGCGCACCGAGGCGGCCGTGTTTGGGCGTGCACTGTTCAATGACACCCGGCTCAGCAAGAACGGCCAGGTCGCCTGTGTCAGCTGTCACGCGGCCAACAACCAGTTCGAAGATGGGCGCCAGTTCGGCAAGGGAATCGCAACCGGCAAGCGCCGGACGATGCCAGTCATGGGCGCTGCGCACGCTCCCTTCCTTTTTTGGGACGGGCGCAAGGACAGCGCCTGGTCGCAGGCCCTCGGACCTCTCGAAGACGCGGCAGAGCACGGCGGCAACCGTGTCCGTTTGGTCCAGCTTGTGCTGGCGCAGTACAAGGACCAGTATGGCAAGGTGTTCGGCGCAGTACCTGAATTAGGCCAATTGCCGCACGACGCGTCTCCAAACGGAACGCAGGCCGAACGCGCTGCCTGGGCCGCGCTTGCGCCGGCCACCCGTGACAGCGTCAACCGGGTCTTTGCGAACACCCCCTGTGTCAGACTAGTTGTCGCCTCCGATTTTCCGCGGGTTATCCGCAGCGCAAGCGCCATTTCATGCACAGAAAACCTCATTCCCATCACTCCACCGAATTCGAATTCAAGGAGCAGGCACTGCTCAAAGCCCGCCATCGCGGCGCGCGTTCAATTCTGAGCCTTGCCAGCGAGCTGAACATGTCTGCCGGCACCCTCAAGCGATGGGTGCTGGACTCGGCCAAGGCCGGCGAACAGGCACTCGGGGAGACAAGCCCTGCGCTGGACGGCCCGGCTGCATCTTGGTCGCCATCGCAGCGCCTGAGGGCTCTGCAGGAAAGCTACGCATTCAATGGCCCGGCACTGGCGGCGTGGTGCCGCGAGCGTGGTGTGTTCGAGCACCAGTTGGTGCAGTGGCGCGAAGAGTTTTGCACCCCGGTCGCGCCCGCCTCGCGCGAGGCAACGGGTGCCTTTCGAGAACTCCAGCGTCAGCACGAGCAGCTCCAGCGTGAATTGCGGCGCAAGGAAAAAGCGCTGGCCGAGGTAGCCGCCTTGCTGGTGTTGCAAAAAAACTTCCAGGCGCTGCTGGAGGGCGCGGACAAATGACGTCCGTCCAGCAGCGCCAAAAGTTGCTCGGCCTGATCGGCAAGGCCTGCGCCGACGGGGCGCGCTTGAAGCCGGCTTGCCATCAAATCGGGCTGTCCTGCCGTAGCGTGCAGCGCTGGCAGCGCACGCAGGCGGCCGAGGGCGACCAGCGTCCTTCGGGCAAGCGGCGCTATGTGTGCCCGCCCAACAAGCTGCGCGAGGACGAGCGCCAGGCGGTGATGGCCACGCTCAACAGCGAAGCGTTCAAGGACTTGCCGCCGAGCCAAGTCGTGCCTCGCCTGGCCGACCGCGGCGTCTATGTGGCCTCGGAGTCCACGATGTACCGAATACTTCGACAGCAGGGCCAACTGGGCCATCGACGCTCGGAGCGCGCAGCGCAAAAGCGAAGCCGGCCGCGCGCCCTTGCCGCCACCGGAGCCGATCAGGTGTTCTGCTGGGATATCACGTATCTGCCCACTCAGGTGCGCGGCCAGCACTTTTACCTGTACCTGTTCGAGGATTTGTTCAGCCGCAAGATCGTGGGCTGGCAGGTGTTTGACTGCGAGAGCGCCGAGCTGGCCAGCCAGTTGCTGCGTGACATCTGTGAGAGCCAGGGCATTCGCCCGGGCCAGCTGACGGTGCATTCGGACAACGGCTCGCCCATGAAGGGCGAGACCATGCTGGCGGCCATGCAGCGCCTGGGCGTGGCGCACACGCGCAGCCGTCCGTCCGTGAGCAATGACAATCCGTACGTCGAATCAGCGTTCAGAACGCTGAAGTACCCCCCTGTGTCAGACTAGTTGTCGCCTCCGATTTTCCGCGGGTTATCCGCAGCGCAAGCGCCATTTCATGCACAGAAAACCTCATTCCCATCACTCCACCGAATTCAAGGAGCAGGCACTGCTCAAAGCCCGCCATCGCGGCGCGCGTTCAATTCTGAGCCTTGCCAGCGAGCTGAACATGTCTGCCGGCACCCTCAAGCGATGGGTGCTGGACTCGGCCAAGGCCGGCGAACAGGCACTCGGGGAGACAAGCCCTGCGCTGGACGGCCCGGCTGCATCTTGGTCGCCATCGCAGCGCCTGAGGGCTCTGCAGGAAAGCTACGCATTCAATGGCCCGGCACTGGCGGCGTGGTGCCGCGAGCGTGGTGTGTTCGAGCACCAGTTGGTGCAGTGGCGCGAAGAGTTTTGCACCCCGGTCGCGCCCGCCTCGCGCGAGGCAACGGGTGCCTTTCGAGAACTCCAGCGTCAGCACGAGCAGCTCCAGCGTGAATTGCGGCGCAAGGAAAAAGCGCTGGCCGAGGTAGCCGCCTTGCTGGTGTTGCAAAAAAACTTCCAGGCGCTGCTGGAGGGCGCGGACAAATGACGTCCGTCCAGCAGCGCCAAAAGTTGCTCGGCCTGATCGGCAAGGCCTGCGCCGACGGGGCGCGCTTGAAGCCGGCTTGCCATCAAATCGGGCTGTCCTGCCGTAGCGTGCAGCGCTGGCAGCGCACGCAGGCGGCCGAGGGCGACCAGCGTCCTTCGGGCAAGCGGCGCTATGTGTGCCCGCCCAACAAGCTGCGCGAGGACGAGCGCCAGGCGGTGATGGCCACGCTCAACAGCGAAGCGTTCAAGGACTTGCCGCCGAGCCAAGTCGTGCCTCGCCTGGCCGACCGCGGCGTCTATGTGGCCTCGGAGTCCACGATGTACCGAATACTTCGACAGCAGGGCCAACTGGGCCATCGACGCTCGGAGCGCGCAGCGCAAAAGCGAAGCCGGCCGCGCGCCCTTGCCGCCACCGGAGCCGATCAGGTGTTCTGCTGGGATATCACGTATCTGCCCACTCAGGTGCGCGGCCAGCACTTTTACCTGTACCTGTTCGAGGATTTGTTCAGCCGCAAGATCGTGGGCTGGCAGGTGTTTGACTGCGAGAGCGCCGAGCTGGCCAGCCAGTTGCTGCGTGACATCTGTGAGAGCCAGGGCATTCGCCCGGGCCAGCTGACGGTGCATTCGGACAACGGCTCGCCCATGAAGGGCGAGACCATGCTGGCGGCCATGCAGCGCCTGGGCGTGGCGCACACGCGCAGCCGTCCGTCCGTGAGCAATGACAATCCGTACGTCGAATCAGCGTTCAGAACGCTGAAGTACCCCCCTGTGTCAGACTAGTTGTCGCCTCCGATTTTCCGCGGGTTATCCGCAGCGCAAGCGCCATTTCATGCACAGAAAACCTCATTCCCATCACTCCACCGAATTCAAGGAGCAGGCACTGCTCAAAGCCCGCCATCGCGGCGCGCGTTCAATTCTGAGCCTTGCCAGCGAGCTGAACATGTCTGCCGGCACCCTCAAGCGATGGGTGCTGGACTCGGCCAAGGCCGGCGAACAGGCACTCGGGGAGACAAGCCCTGCGCTGGACGGCCCGGCTGCATCTTGGTCGCCATCGCAGCGCCTGAGGGCTCTGCAGGAAAGCTACGCATTCAATGGCCCGGCACTGGCGGCGTGGTGCCGCGAGCGTGGTGTGTTCGAGCACCAGTTGGTGCAGTGGCGCGAAGAGTTTTGCACCCCGGTCGCGCCCGCCTCGCGCGAGGCAACGGGTGCCTTTCGAGAACTCCAGCGTCAGCACGAGCAGCTCCAGCGTGAATTGCGGCGCAAGGAAAAAGCGCTGGCCGAGGTAGCCGCCTTGCTGGTGTTGCAAAAAAACTTCCAGGCGCTGCTGGAGGGCGCGGACAAATGACGTCCGTCCAGCAGCGCCAAAAGTTGCTCGGCCTGATCGGCAAGGCCTGCGCCGACGGGGCGCGCTTGAAGCCGGCTTGCCATCAAATCGGGCTGTCCTGCCGTAGCGTGCAGCGCTGGCAGCGCACGCAGGCGGCCGAGGGCGACCAGCGTCCTTCGGGCAAGCGGCGCTATGTGTGCCCGCCCAACAAGCTGCGCGAGGACGAGCGCCAGGCGGTGATGGCCACGCTCAACAGCGAAGCGTTCAAGGACTTGCCGCCGAGCCAAGTCGTGCCTCGCCTGGCCGACCGCGGCGTCTATGTGGCCTCGGAGTCCACGATGTACCGAATACTTCGACAGCAGGGCCAACTGGGCCATCGACGCTCGGAGCGCGCAGCGCAAAAGCGAAGCCGGCCGCGCGCCCTTGCCGCCACCGGAGCCGATCAGGTGTTCTGCTGGGATATCACGTATCTGCCCACTCAGGTGCGCGGCCAGCACTTTTACCTGTACCTGTTCGAGGATTTGTTCAGCCGCAAGATCGTGGGCTGGCAGGTGTTTGACTGCGAGAGCGCCGAGCTGGCCAGCCAGTTGCTGCGTGACATCTGTGAGAGCCAGGGCATTCGCCCGGGCCAGCTGACGGTGCATTCGGACAACGGCTCGCCCATGAAGGGCGAGACCATGCTGGCGGCCATGCAGCGCCTGGGCGTGGCGCACACGCGCAGCCGTCCGTCCGTGAGCAATGACAATCCGTACGTCGAATCAGCGTTCAGAACGCTGAAGTACCGCCCCGAACTGCCTGTCAAGCCGTTCGAGAACCTGCTGGCCGCAAGGCGCTGGGTCACCGAGCTGGCCCATTGGTACAACCACGAGCATCGCCACAGCGCCATTGGCTTCGTGACACCGGCGCAGCGCCATGCCGGCCTGGACCGGGCACTGCTTGAGCAGCGCGCGCTCGTCTATGAACAGGCCCGCCAGGAAAATCCTCAGCGCTGGTCAGGGCAGCCTCGCCAGTGGGCGCATGTCGATGTCGTGCACCTCAACCCAGAAACCAAGCAACAAACCAAGGAGCCTGAATCCAAGCAAAAAACAGCCTGACTCACTTCACTTCAGGCGACAACTTCCTTGACAGCCACCGGACGCAAAACCAGAGCAATGCGGTGAACTGCAGTTCCTGACAGCAAACGACACGGGTCAGCTTGCCGCGTTCCGCACGCCAAGCCTGCGCAATGTTGCCGCCAGGCCTCCCTACATGCATGCCGGCCAGTTCGCCAGCCTTGATGAGGTTGTGCAGCACTACGCCTCTTCGCCCAAAGCCATCATCGGCCACAGCGAACTGGCGCAGCCCGGGCAAAAGCACGCGCAGCGGCAAAGCATCCGCCTCTCCGCCGACGACGTCAAGGATCTTGCCGCGTTCCTGGGCACGCTCACAGGCCCGGTTATTCAGCCCAGGTGATGCTGCGGCATTCGCGAGCGGCTACTAAGCGGGCCGTTCATCTGCAAGGCCGAGGGCGCCAGACCAAACATCGAGCGTGCCGTGCGAGAAAGGTGCGCCGAGTCGGCGAACCCGGCAGCATGGGCTGCGCTCGACAGCGTCTGGCCCTGCATCAAAAGCGTCCAGACATGCAAGAGCCGTCGCCACAATAGGTAGGTCCGCAAGGGCATGCCGGTTTCTTCGACGAAGAGATGCCGGAAGCGCCCCGCAGACAGGTTCGCGGCTTCAG
The DNA here is from genome assembly GCF_040105105.1 of Polaromonas hydrogenivorans. Lineage (GTDB taxonomy): Bacteria > Pseudomonadota > Gammaproteobacteria > Burkholderiales > Burkholderiaceae_C > Polaromonas > Polaromonas hydrogenivorans. Next base: position 164,210 of record NZ_CP157677.1, read on the forward strand.
CGACCTCGGACAGCAAGACGGTTTGGCCCACCCGTTGGCCGATATATTCAACCGCCGCCAATACGCGCGGGTCCGATGGCTTGCGCAAGGTGGTCCCGGAAATGTTATGCACGAGTTCAAGGCACGCGGCTTTGACCGCGTCGTAGCTCTTTTCAATGCGCCAAGCCATGGCCAGGCGCCGGGTAGCCGCTGCAACGAAGTCGGCATCGAGCAGCTCAAGCCTGCCTTGCAGCCTTGAGGAAAGTGCCTTGCCTTCGGGTGTCTCTGGCTCGATGAACAGCACAGCGCTCCATTCGCAGTCATTGACGTCAATGCTGTGCGTCGCTCGCGAGGGGACCAGCGCTGCCGGGCAGGTTTGCCACTCGCCTCGCCGGCCGAACTGAACGCGCAGTCCTGTCGGCGCGCCAATCACAAGCTGTATCGCGTAATGAGCGTGAGGCGAAATGGGCGCGCCCCCGCCCCCACCTTCGCCGATGAACCCGCACCCCCCCGTCCAGGCGACAAAGTCGCCTCGGTAGCGGTTGATGATTGGAGCTTCCAAGGCAGATTTCCAGATTCAGTCCTTAGTCTACCCAACCTGACCAAGCGCAGTTTAAAAAGCTGATGGCCCTGGTTGACGACAATTACTTGGGCCAGTTAGGCTTCGCTGTTGTTGGCCACGGCTTACTCATGGCTGCGAAGACGAAGGCGTGGCATAACTGCAAAGACCAGCAGCAAGGCAATGTAAACAGAGCCTGAAACCTTGTCTCGGCTATTGAGGAATTCGGCAAGCGTCTGGCTCTGGAGGACAACTGCAAGGCCGAGTTCGGAGCAGACCGACAAGGCAAGCGCAAGAACCCCAGCGGCCAGGGAACGGCCAGGCGAACATATTGCAGGAAAACGCCGAAGGATGAAGCCAGCAGCAAGGAAGATGACAGTTGCCATGATGGGCATCTCTGCGAGTTCCGCCCAGCGTTCGCCTATGCGTGGTACGAGAAAGGGGACTCGAAAGACACCAAGCACGAAGCCAGTACCAAGCACGATGGCGAAGTACGTAAGCCCAGCGCGAATAGTCTTGTTCAAGGGGTGGACCGCCAAATGGGTGAGTAGCGAGACTTAACGTCCGCGCCCTGCCGACGCCGCAGGCAGTCGGATGAAGCAACGAGACAAGACATGGCCAAATTCACATCGGTCTTTTTTTCCTCGATCTTCCAGACCCTTACCCGGTCATTCCTGCGTAGGGTATGCCGTCGCGAAAGACAGGAACCAGGGCGCCGCTGTTGTCCATGCTGTGGGTTCCGAGAACGATGGAAAAGCGTTCTGGATACAGGGTTTGCAGCGCCCGGTGGTACGCTTGCTGTGCCTGCACCGAGGCGTTGCCGTGCGAGGCAAAGCGCGCCAGGGCATGCGCACTGAAGAGCTTGACCGCATCGATGCGAGCGACACCGTCCTGAACGGTCAGCAGGTCATCGAACAGCCGCACCAGGTCGAGCCACTTGTACGGCGTATTGCGCAACCGGCCGTAATGCAAGTTGTAGCCGTCGACGTAGACGGCCGTTTTCTTTGTCACCAAAGTGGCTCTCTGAAAAAGCAATCGGGCATGAAAAAACCGCCTTTGAGCGGTTTTTTTCGTCCTGAGCCGGGAGCCAATTGAATGACGCGGCAAAGGAGGAGTGGTGATTTGATTGGAACCATGATGGGTACCAAAGTCAATTTCTGCCCAGCCTTCAGAGCCACAGCCATCACATTCCACCAATTTCATTATGTTAAGTTTAGGCTGAAAGGCGGCCCTCACGCGGCAAACAGGTGGTGCGGGGTCAGGCGTCTCGGTTAGTCCGTCAAAAATTGGCCTGCGCTGCAGCAGCTTGCGAAAACTCTGGCGTGCGTTTTTCCATGAAGGCGGCGATGCCCTCGCGGTGTTCGGCAGAATCGGCGTAGTCATAGGCAGCGGCTATCAGATCAGTCGCTTGTTGCGTAGGCAGGACATGCGCCAGCGCCCTGAAACAGGCCTTGTTCATGCGGGCGGCCTGCGGCGCCAGCTCGATGATGCGCGCCACGCGCTCGAGCGCTGCGGCGCTCACCCTGGAGGCCGGCACCACCTGACTCAGAAAACCGCGCTGCTTCATCTCGGCCGCATCGAACACGGCGGCGCTCAGCAGCATCTCGCGCGCCGTCAGCTCGCCCACGGCACACATCACCAGCGCCGCCTCGCGCGGGGCCATCGGAAAGCCGAGCTTGGCAATCGGCGCACCAAAACGGGATGTAGCTGCGGCAATGCGCAGGTCGCAGCAGCTGGCCATCTCGACGCCCGCGCCCATGCAGTTACCCTCTATCTGCGCGACGATGGGCACGTCGCAGTCGAGCATGGCCTTGAGCCCGCCCCAGATATAGCTTTCATGAAACTCGCGCAGGCGGGCCTCCTCGAAGCGAAAGTCGGCGTATTCGGAGATGTCGCCACCGGCCGAAAAGTGCCCGCCTTCTCCCAGCATCAGCACGCAGCGCACGTCGCGGTGCTGCTGGATGCGTTCGAAAGCGGTGCGCAACTGGCGCCACATCACGCGCGACATGGCGTTGAACTTGCCGTGGTGGATTAGCGTGACCGTGGCCACTTCATCGACGATGTTCAGGGAAACTGTGCGGTTCATAAAGGTAACTCCTGCGATGCCATCAAAGGCATAGTTACTATCAAATAAATAGCAGCTTGTGGCCGTACTATTTGCGTAACAGGTGTTTTGAGTCCAACACCTGGAGTCTTGCGGCATACACCGTTGCAAGGCACTTGAAACAGCGGGCACCAAGCGGTGCTGGTGGCCGTGTTTACTTGCGTTTGCGACTGGGAAGCGCCTTGGTGCGCCGCAGCAGACCCGGCTTCAGTCACGCAAGAGTCAGGCCATGGGCTTGGCGGCAAGGGCTGGAGCCGCCTTCCCCGTCATTAGCCTGAAGACAGGTGGCGGGTAGTCGATCATCTGGGGGCCGCTGTGCGCAAGGCCGCCTTGGGAGCTGCGGCGTTGATCGCTTCCTGCAAGGCCGCGACGCTGGCCAACACTGTGTCCAAGCGCGGGATGTCGCCGAAGATCATTCCCGACATGGCTGCGTAGTCCCGCCCAAGTGCGCCCTGCATCGCGTCGTCAGGGACCAGCGTGAACGTGCCTACGGCTGCAGATTCCAGTCCCAGGTCCGGGCTGCCGAAGAACAGCCTGGCGTGCTTTGCGCAGTCGGCGGCAAGACCGTGATCGGCTTGCCAGGCTTGCGCGCCCTGCGCCTGCGCGAGTCGATGAATGTCGTAGTAGTGACGCGATACCCGTTGGCCTTCGTGCCGCAGTTCTTGACGACGGTCGTACCACTGGCGCAGACCGTGGAGGATGATGACCTTGTCCCAGAACGTTCGTTCCGGTTGCACCGCCCTGACATTGCGAACGGCAAGGTCCAGATCGTCCAAGTCGGCCGCCACATAAGGCGTCACTGTTGCGGCGATGTGCGGGTCCAGCGCAGATTTGGCACCGGCCTCGATCTTAACGGCGGCGCGGATGTAATCGCCTTCGGCCCCTGTGACTGCGGGATACCAGAACAGCAGGGTTTGACCGTCCTTGTCGTCGGGGTCTGCCTCCAGCCGGAAACGTCCTGCGGGAATCGCGGCGGCCGCGATGTCGATGAACTGCGCGGCCAACGGCCCGGCGATGTAGCGCTGGCAGGCATCGCGGATGGCATCGAGCCGGGCGCGGCGCTTTTTGCCGCTGAGTCCCTCTAGGTCTTGCGCTTCGACAACCTCACCCAGGTCAGCGCGAAAGACCGTGATGTCGATGTCCTCGGAGAAGCGAGAGATGAGCCCGAAAGCCTTCGACAGGGAGGTGCCGCCCTTGAACAGCAGTCGCGGGCCGCCAGGGGGCAGGCCATTGAAGAGCGCGTCCAGGGTCCAGCAGACCCAGAAGTCCTTCTCGACATTCTGGACAGCGGTGCCCAAGCGCGCCGCCGTACCGAGGAAAAGATCCCGGCGCTCGGCATCGTCCGCCACGATAACGGCTTGGAAATCAGGGTTCAAATAGCCTCCCCGATCGCTCTCTTCGAGCGGGGGCGTTTAGCGCCTACGCTGGTCTGCGGTCGTTTGAGCACTGTGGCAGTGGCAGTTTTTGGATCGCATCCCGGCAGTTCGCGAACGAGATTTTGCATCCAGGTCGGCAACGTACCAAAGCCTTCCAGAAGGTCCTTGCGTACGGCATCACCGTGGACCGTATCTGCCAGCAGCTTGCTCAGCTTGCTTAAAATTCGCTGCCGGTCCGTGGCCAAGGTGTCCTTCAACCAGTGCAGAGCCTGCACGACACGCATCGCCGGCCGGCCGGCCCAGTACAGGCGGCTGGGAGCCGTCTGCTTGAACTCAACAACGAGGTTGTCCAGCTTGACGGACCGTCGCCGGGCATCCGTATGAATCGTGACGCGGGCGGGCACTGCGTCGGTCAGACCGAGGTCGTTCGCCGCAGTCATGCCGTCAACGAGCAGCCGAAGTTGATCCCGGCGCGCAATGGCGTCCACGACGGCGCGGTAGTCTGGACTGGTGGGCCGTTTGGTGAGACGGTTGATGGTCGGCCTGTCGTACAGCCCCCTGTCGACACGCCGCAGTTCACCATCACGGACCATGCGTTGCAGCGTCTTGTCGATGGCGTCGCGGTTGCCGAAGGCAGCAAAGTCCGTCGGCACCCAGACATGGCCAGGCCCGTCGGCTTTGATCAGGGATAAAACGGCGGATTTAAGGTCGGACATGAGTGTCCGATATTTGTAAGCGTTTTTCGGACTTTACGCAAGAGTTTTGTCCGAAAAATATGGTTTATTTCGGACGATCGCATATTTTGTCAGACTTTTATCTGTCCGAAATTTGTAGCTTTTCTTCAGACAAGGCTATTTTCTTCGACATCAGGTCTCGAGAACTGGCGTGAAGACACATCGCAGCGGGTTCTCGTGGAACTTGATAGGGTGCAAAAAACAAACCCATTACCGAAGCGCTCGAACTCACCGCGCAGGAACACGCCATCGCGCCGATTGGTGGCGGATCGTTTGAGGTTTGTTAGCGGCTGCGCAAAACCGCGTAAATCTGGCGGCAAAACCGCATGTACCCAAGGCACCAAGCGCAAACCTGCAGCGCTTGCTTCCAATGGATAGCGTATTGGCCACTAGGCCAGCTCAAGGGTTCGCTTCGCCAGACTGCTAACGCAGCCTGCCCTTGACCCGGCTACGTGGCAAAAGCAGCATATCCCGAGCTGGCTCAAAAGATAGGCCGCCACCTATAAGCCAGGCTCTAAACCTGTTTCAGTGTCTTTTGAGCTTGGCTTCATGAGGTTTTCAGGTCTGGCTCAGAACTTACAAGTTATGAGCTAGCCACCATTTTTAGCTTTTTCCATTCAAGAGCTTTGAAACTCGCTGCAGCCTTAGCTCGCGCAATGATGAATGGCAATTGTGCAACTGGCTGTTGCGCTTACGACCCGAAAGGATCCTTGATCCGCTCAGGCCGTCGGCCCCGGCGTACGTGCTACGTTCATCAGCCAGCACACCATTGCAAAGTAGCCTGCCAGCGTGAGCAGTTCCACTACCGTCGGCTCGCTCCACATCCGCACTGCCTCCACCCAGGTCTCATCGCTCAGGCGGTGCTGGCTGACCAGTTCGCTCCCGACCGTGCGCGCGAGCGCGAGATCGGCTCGCAGGTCCGGTGGAGAAGGCTCGCCGGCGTCCAAGGCCGCAAGCGCCTGCGCGGGCACACCGGCTGCAGTTGCCAGCGGCAGGTGCATGTTCCACTCGAAGACATTGGAGAGTTCGCGCGCGATGACGCAGATCGTCCACTCGCGCAGTGCGACATCGAGCGTACCTTCGTAGCGCAAGGTCTCGCCGACCTTGGCTACTGCACGCAGCAGCGGCGGGCGGTGCAGCAGGGGCCGGAAGGGACCGTAAACGCCGCGACGCGGGCCATTGATCAACTCGTCGGCCGCCTCCTGCTGCGCGGCGTCAAGGGTTGCAGGTGGACCCAGACGCTCGGGCTGGCCAGCTTCAGGAAAGACCCGTGGAGAAGTCATCGAAGGGACAGGTTTCATCGTAATTTTTTCGTTAAGGTTGAGGGTGAAGAACCGGTGTCCCGCCACAGCCAAACTGCCGTAAACAGTAGAAGCACGGTGGCTGCAGCGTTGGTCCATACCAAGGCGTCCCAGCCGGCCACATTGCCAGGGCCCAGAGCGCGAACCAGCAGTGGGCCTAGGAGCTGCCCGACAGCAAAGGCAACGGTCATTCGAGCCAGAAGCGACGTTGGATTGGTGGGAAGCCGCTCGCGCGCGAGCTGCAGTCCAGCCATCGTCGCGACCATGAACGTGCCGCCCACGAGCACCGCGCAGGCTGCAAGTGCCCAGAGCGCTTGTGTCGCCACTGGCAATGCAGTCCCTAGCGCCATTGTCCCTTGGGCCAGAGCCCAGACGCGCCTGCGGGGCCACGCCGACAGATAGCGCGCTGCGGCCACGACAGACAGGGCTGCCGCCAACCCGAACAGTGGCCAGGTGAGTCCGAACACCAATGGGTCGGAGACCTGCTGGCGCGCCATCGCGGGCAGAAAGGTTGCCGGCACGATGTAGCCAAAGCCGAAGATGCCGTAGCACACCACGAGAGGCAAGTGTCCCTCTTTCGCACTTTGTGGAGGCGACGACGAAGGGGGAGATACCGTCACTATCGCACCTTCATCCTGCAAATTCAGTTTCACGAACACGGCACCAGCACTGGCGAGCAACCCCATCTCAAGCCACAGCCATTGGGCTGGCTGCTGTCCTCCAAGCCAGGCAAGCATGCCCACCAGCATAATGCCCAGGCCTACACCGATGTAGATCCGTGCGCCGAGTTGCGGTGCCTGCCGCCGGGCTAGCTCCGCCAATCCCCAGCTGCTTGTGCAGACCAGCGCCCAGGCACTGAAGATGCCGGCGGCGCCGCGCAGCATTGCGCCGAGGAGTGCGTGTGTTCCGCCCCCCGCCCATGCGGCTCCTAGCGTCACCAGCGCGACCCCGAACAGGGCCAAATGAAGGCCGCGCCGTGGATTGGCGGAGAACCGGGCCGCGGTCAACGCCCCAAGCAGATAGCCGATGTAGTTCGCGGCCGCCCACTCAGCGCCGTCGGCAGCACTCAGCGTGCCGTCCCGCAGCATGAGCGGCATGAGCGGCGTAAAAGCGAAACGACCAATGCCCATGGCAACGGCAAGCGCGACGATGCCGCTGCTGACAATGAGCCAAATCGGACGATCGGGGCGGGCAATAAGGTAAGGCGGTGTGTCCATCGTGATTTGTATTAGACCCACAGAAAAATACTTTGAAAACTGAATTATTAAGTCATAAGCTTCTTAAAATGAGAAGAATGAGAATGATGGAGCTTGACGATCTGTACATCTTTCGCTGTGTCGTCAGGGAAGGAGGGGTAATGCGCGCGGCGAGTCAGCTGCACCGCGTTCCTTCGAATGTCACTACGCGAATCAAGCAGCTCGAGGAGCGCCTAGGCGTCTCGCTGTTTCGTCGTCAGGGCCGAGGCTTGGTGCTTACCGATGCTGGTCGCACGCTGCTCGGCCACGCCGAGCGACTGCTGCAGATGGCTGATCTGGCCGAGCAGGAAATGCGAAGTGGGGTCGTGCGGGGCGTGTTGAGGTTGGGGTCGCTGGAAAGCGCTGCGGGCGCTAGGCTGCCCCCTGTGCTCTCGGCGTTCCACGCAAAGTACCCGGAAGTTTCGATCGAACTGCAGACCGGCACGACTGGCGCCTTGCTGCGCCGGCTGGATCACTTCGAGGTCGAGGCTGCCTTCGTCTCGGAGCCCTTCGAGAAGGCAAGCCTTTCGATGCTTCCGGCCTTCGAGGAAGAGTTGGTGCTGATTACTGCACTAGGCGCGCCGGCACTGCGACGCCCCGCCGACTTAGGTAGCCAGACGCTGATAACCTTCCCGCACGGCTGCTCCTATCGCCGCCGACTAGAGGAATGGCTGAGCGAAGGAGACATTTCACCTAGACGGATGCTGGACCTTGGTTCTTACCACGCGATCGTGGCGTGCGTCGCTGGCGGCGCTGGCGTAGCCATTGTTCCTGCAGAGGTGCTCGAACACGCTGTACTGGGCACTGCGGTGCAGCGCCATCGGCTGCCAGCGCGGCTGCGCATTAACCACACGCATTTAGTCTGGTCGGGCGAGGCTAGCCCGGCCCTGCAAGCGCTTATAGACCTGCTGCCCAGGCAGGGTCGCAGCTCGGGGATGTCGAAGAACGAAGCGCTTGCGTCATCCCCAGGAAGAGAAAGCGCAAGCAGCCCTGCGTTCACTTCCGGCGAAGGAACGTCGTCACAAGGGCTAGGGAGAGCGGCGCGCTCCTCGCGCCGGCGTAGCGCGAGTCTGGACCACAGCAACGTAACCGACGCAAAAGCATAGCTTGGTCGAATGACAGCCTTCGGACACCGTGCTCCGACTTTTTCTCTTGGCCGAAATAACAGTTTATAAAACCCGTTTTTTTGAGCGCCAAATGACACCAATCGCTTGTCATAAATACCTGCCCATCAGTTCAAAACTCAAGTTTTGAGCTTCCTAACCCCGCGCCTGGGGCAGGCGTTCGCGAAGTAACATTACTTTGGATTATCAAGCTGATGTTCAAAATTCGAGTTACTTGAGCCTACCGCCTTGAATAAAGCCTTGTCCCGTTCAGGCGCTTTGACACTGAATGCAACCTTGGCTGCGGGATGATGGCCGGCCAATTCACGATTTGCACCCCCTAAAGCTGTTGTTTATTCAACGGCAACACAGTCAGTAATGTGCCAAAAGTTCAGTCAAAGTGAACCCCACCATTCACAATGGAGCCGAATTTGCCCCCTGTGTCAGACTAGTTGTCGCCTCCGATTTTCCGCGGGTTATCCGCAGCGCAAGCGACATTTCATGCACAGAAAACCTCATTCCCATCACTCCACCGAATTCAAGGAGCAGGCACTGCTCAAAGCCCGCCATCGCGGCGCGCGTTCAATTCTGAGCCTTGCCAGCGAGCTGAACATGTCTGCCGGCACCCTCAAGCGATGGGTGCTGGACTCGGCCAAGGCCGGCGAACAGGCACTCGGGGAGACAAGCCCTGCGCTGGACGGCCCGGCTGCATCTTGGTCGCCATCGCAGCGCCTGAGGGCTCTGCAGGAAAGCTACGCATTCAATGGCCCGGCACTGGCGGCGTGGTGCCGCGAGCGTGGTGTGTTCGAGCACCAGTTGGTGCAGTGGCGCGAAGAGTTTTGCACCCCGGTCGCGCCCGCCTCGCGCGAGGCAACGGGTGCCTTTCGAGAACTCCAGCGTCAGCACGAGCAGCTCCAGCGTGAATTGCGGCGCAAGGAAAAAGCGCTGGCCGAGGTAGCCGCCTTGCTGGTGTTGCAAAAAAACTTCCAGGCGCTGCTGGAGGGCGCGGACAAATGACGTCCGTCCAGCAGCGCCAAAAGTTGCTCGGCCTGATCGGCAAGGCCTGCGCCGACGGGGCGCGCTTGAAGCCGGCTTGCCATCAAATCGGGCTGTCCTGCCGTAGCGTGCAGCGCTGGCAGCGCACGCAGGCGGCCGAGGGCGACCAGCGTCCTTCGGGCAAGCGGCGCTATGTGTGCCCGCCCAACAAGCTGCGCGAGGACGAGCGCCAGGCGGTGATGGCCACGCTCAACAGCGAAGCGTTCAAGGACTTGCCGCCGAGCCAAGTCGTGCCTCGCCTGGCCGACCGCGGCGTCTATGTGGCCTCGGAGTCCACGATGTACCGAATACTTCGACAGCAGGGCCAACTGGGCCATCGACGCTCGGAGCGCGCAGCGCAAAAGCGAAGCCGGCCGCGCGCCCTTGCCGCCACCGGAGCCGATCAGGTGTTCTGCTGGGATATCACGTATCTGCCCACTCAGGTGCGCGGCCAGCACTTTTACCTGTACCTGTTCGAGGATTTGTTCAGCCGCAAGATCGTGGGCTGGCAGGTGTTTGACTGCGAGAGCGCCGAGCTGGCCAGCCAGTTGCTGCGTGACATCTGTGAGAGCCAGGGCATTCGCCCGGGCCAGCTGACGGTGCATTCGGACAACGGCTCGCCCATGAAGGGCGAGACCATGCTGGCGGCCATGCAGCGCCTGGGCGTGGCGCACACGCGCAGCCGTCCGTCCGTGAGCAATGACAATCCGTACGTCGAATCAGCGTTCAGAACGCTGAAGTACCGCCCCGAACTGCCTGTCAAGCCGTTCGAGAACCTGCTGGCCGCAAGGCGCTGGGTCACCGAGCTGGCCCATTGGTACAACCACGAGCATCGCCACAGCGCCATTGGCTTCGTGACACCGGCGCAGCGCCATGCCGGCCTGGACCGGGCACTGCTTGAGCAGCGCGCGCTCGTCTATGAACAGGCCCGCCAGGAAAATCCTCAGCGCTGGTCAGGGCAGCCTCGCCAGTGGGCGCATGTCGATGTCGTGCACCTCAACCCAGAAACCAAGCAACAAACCAAGGAGCCTGAATCCAAGCAAAAAACAGCCTGACTCACTTCACTTCAGGCGACAACTTCCTTGACAGCCACCGCGAGCGAGCGGGTGCGCAATGCCGCCGTCGCCATGGGTGCAGACCACCTGGGCGATGACGACCTGATAGCCCTTGAGCCACTGCGCCTGCCGCTGCTTCGCGGCCATGTGCGTGGGATGCTCCGCCAGTGCCTGAAGTGCCTCCATGGTCTTCCAGTAGTACACGTTGGAGATGAGCCCGGTTGAAGGGTTCTCCCAACTCTCCTCGCCCAAGTAGCCGGGGATGGATTTCGCAATCTGGGCAATCGCATGGTCGATGGCGTGGAACTCGTCATCGAACTCGCGTTTTGCGAACGTGAAGGTGGAGGTGTACATCTATCGGTGGAAGAGAAATAGCCGTGTGTTGATCACCCGGCCTTGCGCATGGCCTGCGCCATGTCGCTGCGCCCCCGTGCCTCAAGGGTATCGGCGGCATGGAGGCGATCACGCGCCTCTTTGTTTTGGCTGAGTTTGACCTTGCCCACCAGCGAAGTGAGGGATATCTCGATGCCCACGATGCTGCGCAGCATGGTGTCGATGTACTCGGGCGCGGAGTCCCCCATCCGCCAAGGCCTGGGTTCGGCCGCCTCGTGCTGGCGTGTCAGGCGCGCGACGATGCGGCGAACGAAGCGCTCGTCGTCATGGATGGTGAGCGTGCCATGCGCATGCACGACCTCGTAGTTCCAGGTTGGCACCTGGCGATGCGCTTCGTGCTTGCTCGGATACCAGTTCGGCGAGATGTAGGCCTCGGCACCGCTAAACACGACCATGACCGCACTGCCCGTGGGGCAGCGCTGCCACAGCGTGTTGGCACGGGCCACATGGGCCGAAAGAACGCCAGGCGTTCCCACGCCAGCATCGAACTCGAACGGGATGTGGTCCACATCGAGTCCGACGCTCCCTTGTGTGACAAGCATGCCCAGCGGGTGTTCGCGGATGATGCGGGCGAGTTCGTCAGGCCGGGTTTCAGCAAAGTGTTCAGGGATGTACATGGTGAATAAGGGAATGAGTGAGTGATGTCGCAATCCTTTTCACTATTGTCCACAACCGGCACAATGAGAAGGTCCAGTTTTTTTCATTATTTATGGTCCAGTCTCGCAAGCCAACCGATTCCCACCCCGGCGCCACCGGGGCCGGACGCCGAATTTACGACCTGCTGCGCGCTCAGATTGCCGATGGCACACTGGTTCCGGGAGCGCGCGCGCCCTCCACGAGAGCCCTGGCCGCCGAGCTGGCGGTGTCGCGCACCACCGTCACCGCTGCCTACGAGCAACTGGCGGCCGAGGGTTTCCTTGTCACGGCCATGGGACGGGTGGCCCGGGTGGCCAGCCCGCTGGCTGCGCCCGCACCATCCGAAACCAACACAAGCCGACGCGCCAAGCATGCCCCATCCCTGTCCGGGTTTGGACGCCGCCTGACGGGAATCGGCATGCCGGCATTGACGCAGGCTGAACCGGTCCGCATCGACTTTCTGTACGGTGCGGTGGCTTCCCGGGACTTTCCGACCCTGCTCTGGCGGCGTGCCTACCAGGCCGAACTGCTGCGCCAGCAAAACAGCCTTTATTACGTCCCGCCCGAAGGCGACGCCTGGCTACGATGCTCCATCCAGGGCTATTTGCGGCGTGCCCGGGGACTGGCCTGCGAGGCTGAGCAGATTCTGGTGGTGCACGGATCGCAGCAGGCCATCGACCTGTGCGCGAGGCTGCTGCTCGATGCGGGGGACGCCTTTGCCTTTGAGGAGCCCGGCTACCTGATGGCCAGGCGCTGCTTCGAGGCCACCGGCGCCCGGTGCCTGAGCACGCCGGTGGACGAGCATGGCCTGGACACCGCCCGCCTTTCCCAGGACGAGCGTATCCGCCTGGCGTATGTGACGCCATCGCACCAGTTCCCGCTGGGCGGGGTGCTGCCCATCGGCCGGCGCCTGGAGTTGCTGCAATGGGCCGGGCAGCGCGACGCCTGGATCGTCGAGGACGATTACGACGGCGAGTTCCGTTATGGCCAGCGCCCGATCGACGCGTTGCAGTCGATCGACACCGACGGCCGCGTGATCTACATCGGCACTTTTTCCAAGGCGCTGTCCCCGCAGCTGCGCCTAGGCTACCTGGTGCTGCCGCCCGCGCTGGTGCCGGTGTTCCGGCAAGCCAAGCGACTGGCCGACCGCCATGCGCCCGTGCTGGAGCAGCGCGTTCTGGCCTCCTTGATCGACAGCGGTGCCTACGAGCGCCATGTGCGGCGCATGCGGCGCGAGAACGAGCGCCGCCGCACGGCCTTGCTGGACGCCATTGCGCGCCATCTTCCGGGGGATGCCCGGCTCAGTGGTACGGCGGCTGGACTGCACATGGTGCTGTGGCTGCCGCACCTGCGGTCTGAGGACGAGCCCGCGCTGGTGGCCGCAGCCCGGGGCAAGGGCGTTGGCGTCTACCCGGTGACGCCGCTGTTTGCCAACCCCGATTCGCCCATGCAGCCTCGCCCAGCCGGACTGATCCTGGGGTATGCCAGCTTGAGAACCGATCAGATTGAGCAGGGAATACGCACCCTGGCAGCGGTGATTGCGGAAATGGCGCCAACATCGCTTAGGGTCTGAAACAGCAGGTAGCCAACACGGCTACACCTTGTAGGCCACCAGGACAGTGCCCTTCATGCTGTGGGTGGTCATCGCCCACGCATCCGAGTCTGTCAAAGATAGCTACTTATCGGGTTGCCTTTCTACCTGCGCCTTGATCTCTTTGATCTCTTTCAGCCGTTGGATGCATCTTCTCAACCTTGCCCCGCAAGCGCTCTCTCTTGTCTTGCAATTCGGCGGGCTGGGAGCGATCGAGGGTTTGCAGTGCGTCCAGGTAGCGCTGGATGCTTTCGTCAATCTCGCGCTCACGGTTGTTGACCGTCTTGAATTTGCTGCCATCCACGGCCACAACAGCTTGCGTCAGCAGTTTCAGTTCCCGGCACAGCATCACAAAGTGTCGGCATGTGTTGCGGATAGCGTGGTTTCACTACGTTCCCTTCTTTGAGTGCATCGCTTCATGTGTTCGTCCTATCAATGAAACCGTAGGGGCGTCAACGCGCGGGGAAACCACCCAGATAGGCAAGATCTCAGCGTTTTCACACAGGCTCGCTGCCCACGCGTCCGTCACGTTTGTTCCAGACCGGCCCTTGCCGAGCCTGCGCCCATGGCACTTGCATCTGCCCGTCTTCCACCATCAACCATTGATAAAACAGGTTATCAATGGTTAGAATGAATGGCGCCTGAACTTAGACTGGACTACAATAACCCAACTGTTGGGATTTTATGAAGGTCTGTACGCACCGGGGTTTGCTAATGGCAGTCCTCACCCGCAACGAGCACTGTCCGCCCCATGTGCATGTGGGTTCAAGCGACTGGGAGGCGCGCCTGGAATTCAGCTTCTGGCACGGCGGCGTGCGCCTGATGGATGTGGTTCCCGTTCACCGCCAGCCCACGGTGGCCGTGCTGGAGGGCTTGCGCCAGGCCTTGAGAACGCCTGCGCATCTGCGCCGCGCCCGGATATGCTGGTGGCAGGCCGTGCAGTCGGTCTGCCTGGTCAACCAGCTGTGGGATCAGGAGGCCGGGGAGGTGGCGGACCCGCAGGACAAGCGGCCCGGTGCGCGGCTCATTGAGGCTGCCCTCTTCGATGCACCGCGCTACCGGACCATTTTGCAACTGAAGGGGGCCAGCAGCCCTGTGGAGATCGCGCTATGACGACGACCGTGAAAGTCCAGAGCCGGTTCGATGAACCGGTGACGCAGGAGGTGCTGACCGAGGCACTGGAGCGAGGCCGCCAGCGCGGCGGCGAAGGCATCCATGCCACGGCGCTGCAGTACGTCCCTCAGCTGCAATCGCTTTTGTTCAGCTTTCCAGATCACAGCGCCGTCGCCCTGCCGGTGCGCAACTACCCCGAACTGGCGGCGCTGAACGACGCCGAGCTGCAGGCCTTGACGCTGGGCTTTGGCGGCAGCGCCCTGTGCCTGGAAGCGCGCGACCTGCACATCTCCATTGCCGGCCTGGTCTCGGCCAGCCAGCCGCTGATGGACATGGCCGCCACCTTGATTGCCGCGCGCAATGGGCGTCAAACCAGTCCCGCCAAGACGGCGGCAGCCCGCAGCAATGGCCGCAAGGGCGGACGCCCCCGGCTGACCGTGGCGCTGTAGAGCCATGCCGGACGCCGCACCCCCTCCCCTGAAGACCCGCGAACTGGCAGCGCCTGGCCTGGCGCGCGCGCTGACCGCGCCCGAGTTCGCCCGCCTGGCCGAGGTGCCGCCCGAGGCCCAGTGGTTTGCCAATCTGGACAGCGTGCAAACGAAGCGCGCTTATCAAAATGACCTGCGCGCCTTCATGGTCTTCACCGGCATCAATCAACCCGAGGAGTTTCGCGCCGTCACGCGCGGCCACATCCTGGCCTGGCGCGCCGAACTCGAAAAGCAAGGCCTGGCCGGCGCCAGCATCCGGCGCAAGCTCGCCGCGCTGGCTTCGCTCTACGACTACCTGTGCGAGTCCAATGCGGTCACCCACAACCCGGTGCGCGGCGTCAAGCGCCCGAAGGCCGAAACCAGCGAAGGCAGGACGCCAGCGCTGGGCGACGCGCAGGCGCGCCGGCTGCTCGATGCGCCGCCCGCCGATACCTTGAAGGGCAAGCGCGACCGGGCCATCCTGTCGGTGCTGCTGTACCACGGCCTGCGCCGCGAGGAACTCACCAAGCTGCGGGTGTTGGATTTTGGCCAGGAGCGCCGGGGCGTTCCGCATTTGCGCGTGCAGGGCAAGGGCGGCAAGCTGCGCTTTCTGCCCGCGCACCCCCACTCGCTGCGACTGGTCGCCGAATACCTGGCCGCCAGCGGCCATGGCCAGGAAGCGGATGGCCCGCTGTTCCGGCGCACCCGCGCGCCCAAGGCCGGCGCGCTGGCCAGCGCCCTCACGCCCGGCAGCGTGTACGCCGATGTCGTGGTGCGCTACATGGCCCAGGTGGGGATTTGCGGCGACAACATGGGGCCGCACGCGCTGCGCGCCACGGCCGCGACCAACGCGCTGGAGCACCAGGCCGACATCGCCAAGGTCCAGGAGTGGCTGGGCCACGCGAGCATCAGCACCACGCGCGTCTATGACCGGCGCGGCTCCCGGCCTGAGGATTCGCCCACCTTCAAGGTGGCTTATTGATTCTGTATGTAGATGAGATTCGTCTTCGCAGCTTGCACGCCCACTGCGGCAAACGCCAGTTCTGACATTTCCCCTGTCCACCCGCATACCCTCAAGGTGCTCATCTGAGCCAGCGTTTCAGCTTTCATCGAACAAAAAAAGAAACCATGAGAAAACGCGCCTCCACCAAACCCTCATCCCCGCGCAGGAAATCCCACTTCATCTATGCCCTGGTAGCCCTGGCGATCGGCCTGTCGGCCCACTCCTGCACCGACCTGCCGGTCGGGCGCAAGCTCGAAGCGGCCGGCGCCGGCGTGCAAACGCTTGCCGGTGACCTGGGCGCGGCGCTGCGCACCTACGGCCGCGCCTTGCCCCCTGGTGCCCCCGAGTCCGCGCCTGCAGCGCGCACGGGCGGCGCGGCGGCAAGCCCGGCCACGGGCGATTTTTCAGCCTGCCGCCATTTCTTTGCTAGCGGCCGTCCGCCCGTGGTCACGCCCCGGCCGACGCATCGCGCCCTGTGCTACGACGCCTTTGCGATCCTGCACTCGGGCGAGAGCAAGACGGCCGTCTATGTCGCGCAAAAGCTCAACCGCGCTTTGGTAGCGGATGCCAAGCAAAAGCGCACCGACAACTTCTTTGCCGATGCGCGCCTGCGCGCGGCCGAACGGGCCACGTTGGAGGACTACCGCGGCAGCGACTACGACCGTGGTCACCTGGCGCCGGCCGGTCAGATGCCTACCCCGGCGGCGATGGCCCAGAGCTTTTCCCTGGCCAACATGGTGCCCCAGGCGCCCCAGCACAACCAGGGCACCTGGCGCGTCTCGGTCGAGGATGCGACCAAGAAATATGCGGGCCGGGCGACTGGCGACGTGTATGTCATCACCGGGCCGGTCTATGCGCCAAGCATCGCCCAGAGCAAAGGGATCGGCCCGGGCCAGGTGCGCGTGCCCAAATACCTGTTCAAGCTCGTCTACGACGAGGACAAGAACCGGGCATGGGCGTACTGGCAGCTCAATGACAACGCGACGCGGGGTTCCGCACCGATCAGCTATGGGGAACTCGTCAGGCGCACCGGCGTTGAATTCTTGCCGGGCGTGAATGCGGGGGATTGAGCGGCATGGCGCCTGCCCTGGCCTTGCTGACCTGTCATCGTGCCACCGGCGCCAGGAATCACCGGCATTGTGAAGTTTCGTCGTGCGCCCTTGCTTTTTTCAAATGACCGTTTATTGACGAAACCTCATGCCTGATCGTGTTTTGCGAGTGACTGCAAAAGACCCGTTCCTGACATAGAGTTTCCCGAACTACCTTCTCCAAAGCCGACATAGACATCAGCAGTCGATGGTCGGCAATGTGGCGCTGATTTCGGTGGTCGCAGCACCCGCAGCCGACCAGGTCCGGAAATTGGGGTGCGTCGCTCCATTGCGGTCAGTGAGCGAACGTATTTCTCAATACCAGTCGCTCAGCCTCCGAAACGGGCAACTGTCGATCTGCCTGCTCCCAGGCGACTGTTGGAAACATGATCGTCCAAAACCCTGATATGCAAAACGGCAGTAGTTACGTGGAGATCCAGAAAGCGTCGTACCCTCGGTCAGTGTGTCAAAGCGCATATTTCCAGAACAACTCCACGTAGCCATCGATGCGCCGGATCTGCGTGAAACCGGGGATGCCAAAGAAGCGATAGGGTGAACTCGGGGGTCGCAAATGGAAGCGTGAAAGTATGCATTCCTGCACGTAAATTCCCCGTATGGCGTTCCGGAACGCTTGCAATTAAATCTGACGCACGGGCCATCGCCACCGCAGTCGAAAATCTACCGACGGTGGTAGCAATCTCTCTTTCCAGACCGAGCCGAGCGCGCTCATGGCTTCATCAATTGGACCCATTTCGAGGCCCTGGCGCGAGATACCAATGTGCCGACCGGTCGCATACCTGGTTGGACTTAGCTCGCCGTCACTTAGCGAGTGTCCCATTCGCACGACGCCGATAAAACGATCTCGGAAAAGGGCCTGGGTACGCAGTTCCGGACCCATCGTGTTCGCAATGACACCAGTCTCCAGATCGACAGTCCCTTCACGCAAAGGTGCGCTGTCTTTGTCTAGTTTTTGCACAAAGCGCAGTCGTACGCCAGGAGCCTCTAAGCTGGTGCGAGCAATGAGGTCAGGTCCGAAATTTTCTGCAAAACGGGGTTGTACGCCCTAATCCACGAAAATTTCAGAGTCTCCGGTTTTCGCAGCGTCCCAGCATCTTCTGACCGTCTTGGCGCAGCGCGCCGTCAGGGCCAATATGCCGTTAAAGGGTCTGGCGCGCGCGGTGTGTGTTATCTGCGATGACTCCGGCCACAAACCCAAACAGCGATGGTGGAAAATCGTGGCCCATTCCCTCGACGATGAGTAGTTCGGCTCCTTTAATATTGGCCGCCGTGTCCTTCCCAGCTTCCGGGGGAACTAGTGGGTCGTCGGACCCATGCAACACAAGCGTCGGAGCACTTATGTTGGCTAGTCGTGGTCTTAAGTCACCGGTTGCTGCGATGGCGGCGATGTGCCGCCAAAACCCGCTTGGGTTGTATGCTCGTTTGACTTCGGCCAAGGCTTGGTCACGTTGAGCGGATTCGTCGAACGGGTAGCCTGGCCCGGCAATCACTTGAGAAAAGGCAACGCAATGTGCGAGATAGCCCTGTTCGTCTTTCAAAGGATGTGGCGCGGGCGATGTCATCGCCGCCATCACTGCAGGGCTGGCCTGCGGCAGATCACGATTGCCAGTGCTCGACATAATGGAAACCAGAGATAGAACGCGGTCAGCATGCTCGCTGGCCAACAGTTGTGCAATCATGCCGCCCATTGATCTCCCAACCACGTGCGCTCGTTTGACCTTCAACGAATCGAGAAGTCCTACAGCGTCGTTCGCCATATCGAACAGCGTATAAGGCACATGGGGCGTTTCGCCGTGAGCGACTACGTCGGCAATTGCAGCGAAATCTGGCGTCGACGCGCTATCGAAGTGAGTTGAAAGGCCTGCGTCACGATTGTCAAAGCGAATCACGCGGTAGCCTTGTTCTGCCAATATTTGGCAAAACGCTTCGCTCCAGCGAATCATCTGCGTACCCAGACCGGAAATCAGCAGAACAGCTTCCGCCTCGTTATTGCCAAAACAATCGTATTCAATCTCAATTCCGTTCGCTTTAGTCTTGGGCACGGCGTGTGGTCCTTAAATGTTCTTGTGTCGCGCGCTTTTTGGGGGCGCTCCGATATTTCGTTTGGCCGGCTTCACTACAGCACGATGGAGGCTCCGCCAGGCTGTGCAAGTGACAACGCACCCAACAAATCGGCGCGATAGCGTTGCTCATGAGAGTGCTAAGGTTGGCGTACATGCAAGCGTTTCCATTGCTGCGGAAACTGTCGCAACCACTGCGGAGTCGATTGACTCGACGGCTTCGGTGCAAATGCTATCGGCAGTCTCGCGCGCAGCGTTCTCCAGCGCACGACCGGCCGGGCGAAGCACGGCCTGACGAAGTCCATTCGCACCGTCGCGCACCACGAGGCCAATCTTCTCGAGCACGATTAACTGACGCAGCACAGCCGATTGAGGCTGACCCATCGGACGCACGAGTTCCGGAATGCTTACCCGACCACCGTCCGCTTGCGCAAGCAAATTCAGTAACGCAAAGTCGTTGAAACTGATGCCATGGTGTAGGCCCAACTCGTCGTCAAGCTTGAGTTGCAGGCTGGCATGGGCACGGTGTAGCGCCAAACAGACGCCGAGATTCGTGTTCATCAAGGTTGGCTCCTCGGATCGCCGTAGCCGAGTTCGCCGAGGCAAGGGATTTCCTGGCGCCACAGGCTAACCAGCATTTCCAATTCTCGTGCGGCATTGAACGCTGGGTCTTCGCTGGGTTTGACCATGTCGAGTACGTCGAAGAGAAAGTTGGTCTCGCCGTGCTCGACCCAGTCCTGCGCAAGCCTCGCATTGCGATGCAGTCCATGCTGCAATTCAAAACGATGCCGGTTGAGTGTGCCCTGAACGTTCGTACTTCCTGCAACCAAGGCCCGGCCCGTGATCTGGTTACGGATCGCATAGACACCGGCTCGGGTTTTCGTCTCCAGATACTGTCGTTTCAGCGTTTTTCTGTCTGTCATCATCAATCCTCTTTGTCTCAAATGAGTCACGGTGCAAGCGATGGCACTTCTGTCGGCGGCAGCGGATACGCTAGATACCTGACGTAATCGCGAACGTCGGTCGGCCAAGCTTCGGTCTGTTGGCGGAAC
Source organism: Polaromonas hydrogenivorans (assembly GCF_040105105.1). GTDB lineage: Bacteria > Pseudomonadota > Gammaproteobacteria > Burkholderiales > Burkholderiaceae_C > Polaromonas > Polaromonas hydrogenivorans. Next base: position 184,112 of record NZ_CP157677.1, read on the forward strand.
TTTGCCGCGTCGTTTGCGAACAGCGCACGCGAGGCCTCTTCAAAGCCAGCCATATCACCAGCCACGGCTGACATAAAGTGGTAAGCACATTCACTCGCCCGGCGTTGCCGGTCTCGGTCCACGTTGGCCCGGCGTGCCTCATCAACCAGTTTCCGCAAAGTCACCGATGCACCGCCTGGCTGTTCAGCCAACCAATCCCAATGGCGCGGCAGTAGCGTGATTTCTCGCGCGACAACCCCAAGCTTTGGCCGGCCACGGCCACGTGGCGCACCAGATTGCTCGGAATCGATCAGTGCCGATTCGTTTCCTTGAAGCTGGTACCCCTCTGGAGGTAAACGTGCAAACATCTCGGCATCGCTTCCTCGAATGTCGATATCGACAACTTTGCCAGTCTGGTCGCAGAAGGTCAGCAGCGGATTGGGTACGCCTGTCGCCAGGGCGTGTTTCACAGCCAATGCGTTGACCTTCAAGCTGCCAGAGGCAATTCGCTTGTGGCCGTTGAAGCTGGTGTAGGAAGGTGTAGCGGTATCAGTCACGGTGAGATTGGGCTTGAATTGGATGAGCCAATAATACCCGGGTTAAATTACCGTGTCAATAATACCCGGGTTAAATTTAAGCCATGGAACTTCTGTGACTGGAACATCGTCACTGCCATGGGTTGAAAGCCCAATTCGGCGAAAGTTGTCAAACGCTCCCGAACCGGCTACTACTCCCAGCCAATCCCCGCCAAAACAGCCTCCAAATCAAGCGGATTGCGCTTGTCTCTGAAGGCATAGTGCCCCAGAAAATGCAGGTGCTGCCACGCCGCCGGTGAAATCCGTCTGACCAAATCCAATGCCTTGTCGTTCCCCGTTGGCATGCACCGGCCAAGCAGTCTCGACAGCAGCATCGAGTTGCAAGCGATTACCACATTGGCAATCAGCCGGCCACACTGGTTGCTGATGTCCACATCCAGGTCGGTACGTCCGGTAAGTTCCTTTTTACCGTTAACCTGGGCGATGGTCGAGCGCAACTGGTGGTAGGACTCAATGCGGTTTTCCCAGCGGTGGACATCACGCTGCAATTGAGGGTTCCGCAAGTAGCGCAGCGTGTAGATCGTGCGGATCAGCTTGTCATACTCGAAAAGGGCCTTACGCGTGCGGTGGTGTCCAGACAGGGTGCAAATTTTTCGCACCAGCACACTTTGGCTCATTTCTTTGAGCCCCAGGGTGGCAGCAATGTGATCCAAATTGGATTTTTCAACGGCAATCAGATGACGGTCAATCTGCCCCACCGGCTGAATCAGGAAATCAGCATACCCCTCCTGGTCAGGGCCACGGTAGAGGTGCTTCAACTGGGCATGCAAATTGGTGAATCTCGGTGCCAGGTTCATGCCGAACCAGTGAAGGATCCCGATGGCCACTTCAATTTCCCCCACCTATGGCCGGTCAAACTCCCCCATGGAAGGACTCCCAGATTATGACGAGTCGCCGGTCATGGCGATGCGTGCAGCGGCTTCCTTGAGTCGATAACTCTTGCCCTCGAACTCCAGCATCGCGCAGCGATGCATCAGCCTGTCCAGAATCGTGGTGGCCATCGGGGTGCAGGATGGCAAAGTTGGCCATGTTGATGCTGTGCATGTCGCCGGTGATTGTGGTCGGCTTGATGTCGGAGGTGTTGTTGTAGCAGATGTCAAACACCCAGTAGCTCTCATGCTGGTTGGCTCCCAGCATCTGGGTTTGCAGAGCCAGATGAATGGTCAGCAAGGTAAAGGATCATTTCACACTATCAGAAATGGTCGACTTGACGCTGCTAGTGAACACTATCAACGCTTGGAATCGATTTGCCATCGCGTTTCGCAAACTACCCGTCTAAAAAAGGAAATCCTAGCGCCCTCAGCGTGACTCAAGTTGCGCTAAGGGTGCGAAGATGATCTTCGCAATCTTTTCGGCGATGGCGTCCGGCGCGGGTTCATGGGAATCACTGTTTGCAAGCACGGCAATGAATACTTGCTCCTTGGGGAAACGCAACGTGTCCGCGCTAAAGCCGCCAATGTCACCGCCATGCTCCATCGCGTCGTTACCGCGGAGTTTGCGAATGACCCAGCCATACCCATAGCCCGTGTGGCTTCTGTCATTTAACGTGAAGTCTTTGGCCATTCGTTCCCAGGAGTCGCGCCTCAAGAGTGCGCCTATCCTGATGGCATTGTCCCAGCGCACCAGGTCGTCAACACTGGTGCGCATGGCACCAGCGGCAAACGGCCAACTCATACTGTAAAAGGGTGATTTGGAGATGCCCTTTCTTCCTTGCGTGTAACCAATGACAGTAACAACAGGGCTCGCAGCGGTCTCAATCTCCGTACTGTGCATTTGCAGCGGCTGAAAAATCTGCTTCTGCATGAAGTCCTGGTAGCTGATGCCGGATACCTTTTCAATGATTCTCCCGAGCAGAAAATAATTGGAGTTGCTGTATGAAAAGCCGTGGCCTGGTTGAAACTGGACTGGCGTATCTTTGAAAAATGCGACGGCGTCATCGGGACTTACGTCCTTTGTTAGCACGACACCGAATTGTGGCAACTCCGTGTAGTTTCGGATGCCAGACGTATGCGTGAGCAAGTTTTCAATGGTGACGTGACGTCCAGGCAAAGGATATTCGGGAAAATACTTTTCGATTTCATCCGCTAAAGAAAGTTTGCCTTGCTCAGCAAGCAACATGATCGCCGCAGCGGTAAATTGCTTCGTCACTGAGCCCGTGCGTAATGGGAATTCCGGTTGGAGCGGAACGTTCGTCTCCATATTCGCCAACCCATAGGCTTTGCGGAACAGGATGGCGCCGCGCTGCGAAACAATGACGCTGGCGCCTGGCTCTCCGGGCTTGAAATACTTTGAAAGCATCTCATCAATTTCATGCGCCCGAGCATAAGTTGTACCGGCTTTTTCGACGACGGGTGCGGTGTCGCCCGACCGATCCTGCGCGGTTGTAGGTAAAGTGAAACACGCCAGCGAAAGTGGAATCAGAAGAGCCGCGTTGAAAAGGCTACGTTTTTTCACGTAGCAGTTTCGCCAATTCGGAGGCAGCTGCATTCAATGCCAATTCTGCCGGCGCCAATGCTGAGAACCTGGCTTTGAATTCAGTAATGGGAACGAAGTAGGCATGTGCCATGCTTGCGATCGGCTGTAGCGTATCTGCATCCAGCACTTGGATCTCTACGGCGGCACCGCCACGATCTAGTGGCACTGTTAAGAATATCGATGTTAAGACGTTGAGTGCAGGATTCACAGACTCTACTCGGGTGATGACAGCTCGAATAACCACCGGGTGCCCGCCAACACTTTGGGGCAGTGCTTCGGCTTCCCTGGAAATGGCCGCTTTCAGCGTGGAAATCAATCGCACCCTTTCAGTCTCCGAGACCGTCGCTTCGACTGGCGTAGCCCACTCAACAGAAATTGAGCGCACCTGATGCGGATCTACAGGAGTTGGAGATCGATAGTAGGCTGTGCTGCCATCTTTAGAGGTTGTCATCTCGCTGCGGTTTTTCAAAAAACCTGTGTCGGTTGCTTGCATTGTCGAGCAGGCCGTCAGGCCAGTCACAGCCATCAATAAAAGCAGCCGAGAGGCGCAGGCAACGACAGAGTCAGAATTAGGGTTCAATTTCATGATGGATGGCGGTAAATATGGTTGGAAGGAAATGTGTGAGCGATAAGTTCTGGTTGGCTTATTCGGTGTCGCTAGCGTGGACGACGACAAAGGCTTGACCGTCGTGAACTTCGCACTTCAACAAGTAGGTTATCCCCGCTTGCATCGGTAGAGTCGTGGTGGGTCGGTAACTGGTAAAGCCGCTAAAGCAATAGACTTGAACCTTGTACTCTCCGGCCAGCACCTGAATCTCACTCGGGTAATCTGTAAATCCAGGTATGCCGAACTGCTTTTGTTCGCCTGAGCCAGAAGATTCAAGTTTTGAATAGCCCCGGATGGTTGCATGGAAGTCATCAGAAAACGGCTTTCCTACAAAGCCTTTGATGACTGCAATGCCAGACACACCTTGAACGTCCCCGGCATATTGTTTGGCGGGTGTCATGAACCCGCACGCACCAAGCGTGCTTGCCACCAACGTGGCAATGAGAATATTTTTCATACGGTGCCTCTATGCAAATTCAAGTTTCGAGGTAACCACCTGTGGATCGCCATCTCCGCGAGTAGAAGATTGATGAGCCATGCCAAGCCCATCAGTACGTCTCGTTGCAATACGCTTGGTTTACCGATGAGAAGCATCCAGGACAAAAGGACGACGACTTGCATGCCAGCACCTTGACCCAGTGCAAAGGCGCGAATCATCCAAGCCCGATGGGTGGCAATGTCGCCTCCTTTGACCGCAGCCAACGCTATAAAGATCGAAATCAGCATCGAAACGCTCACGAATACGCGCACTGCGTAAAGCAAGCTGCCCTGCAATTCGGGGGGGATTGGATACATGACCGTCATCCACAAACCCGATAAAGCAGCCAAAATTCCGCTTGCAACCACTATCCGACCCGAGACTCTGTGCAATTGGGTTCTTCTTTGGCGTAGCGTGGAAGAAAACTGCAGAGCGCCTAATATAGAAAACAGGCACACGCAAAGGATGTGCACAATCACAGGAAACGGCGCCGCAACGAATCGGGCGTTCTCGGTGCTGATCTCCGGATTGCCGGAGAGACCTATCAGGCGAGCGATGCCCGCAGCTAAGGGAATGGCGCTAGTAAATAGCAGCACCAAAGGTACCTTCCAATCGATTCGGGTGGCGTTTGTCATCCAAGGAGTTTATGAACGGCCCTCACTTTTGTAACCGTACTAAGGTACGGTTCTGCATGCACTCTCATGCAACTAACGTCTTTGCAGAGTTGAAGCTGCGTCGTTTCGCACAGCTATAGGTTCCCAATGTCAACAGCCCTACTGGCCACTAAATTTTTCGCACCGCCCAGGCCAGCCCATGGCATTTCACGTCCTTCGCTGTCCAAACGCCTGGACGAGGGTGTGTCAAGCAAGTTGACGCTGGTGTGCGCAGCCGCAGGCTTCGGAAAATCCACATTAGTTAGCCAATGGGCGCAGGATTGCCCCTTTCCAAGTGCTTGGCTCTCGCTAGACGTGGAAGACCGCGATCCCAACCGTTTTCTCGAATACCTTGTTTCTTCACTGGTGGTGGTCTCTCAAACCGTGGGGTCGGGCTTGGCAGCCATGCTGAGGAGTTCGCCGCCAGCCTCGGCAGAGACTGTTTTGACGCTGTTGGTGAACCAGCTATCGACGATTCCCGGCAAGCTGGTTCTGGTTTTAGATGACTACCACCTGGCGGCCAGTGCAGGCGTCAATGAGGTGCTGACGTTTTTGCTTGACCACATGCCGGCCCAGTTGCACGTGGTCGTCGCCAGCCGCGAGGAACCAGAAATATCGCTGGCGAAATTGCGTGTGAGCGAGCAATTGGTGGAAATTCGCCAGCAGGACCTTCGATTCGGAGCGGAAGAAGCTGATGCGTTCTTAAATCAAGGTGGCGATGTCCGTCTTTCCAAGTCCCAGGTTTGCGCACTGGAAGCGCGCACGGAGGGGTGGGTTTCAGGCTTGAAATTGGCCGCCCAGTCGCTTCGCATGCACCAGGACCCCGAATCGTTTATTGCCTCCTTCACAGGCAGCCACCAGTTCGTACAAGACTACCTCGTGGAGGAAGTATTGCGTCAACAGTCGCCCGACGTTCAATCCTTTTTGCTTCGTACGTCTGTACTGGATCGCCTGTGTGGTCCCTTGTGTGATGCGGTACTGCAAAACCATGGCGGTGAAGAAATCCTCCATCAGCTTGACCACGCCAATCTCTTCATCGTGCCTTTGGACTCGGAGCGACGGTGGTATCGGTACCACCATTTGTTTTCCGACCTACTGCGCCAACGCCTAGGTCAAAAGGAATCCGCGCCATTGCACCAACGTGCCAGCCAATGGTATGAGGAACAAGGGATGGAGGTTGCGGCATTCCATCAAGCAACGCTGGCCAATGACTTCCACAATACCATACGGTTGATCGAAGGCAATGGCATGCCCTTGTACTTTCGTGGTTTGACCGCTCCCGTCGTGCTATGGCTTTCGTCTCTAACTCCCAAGGTTTTGAACAGCTACCCGTTTCTTTGGGTGGCGTTTTCCTGGTCGTTGCTGTTTTCGGGCCAACCCGGCCAGATTGAAGAAAAGTTGTCGGGCGCCGAAGCAGCCCTGTCCCGCATCCCGCAAGACGCATCGACAACAGATACCTCTGGTCAAATTGCAGTGCTACATGCCTGGCTGGCGGTATACCGAAACGAGGCTGATGCAATCTATATGCATGCTAGCCGCGCCCTGGAGCTCCTGAGTCCTGAAAATCTCCCAGCCCGAACCGCTGCGCACTGTGCCATGGGTGTCGCACAAATGTTTCGTGGGGAGCGAGCCAAAGCTGGCGCGGCCTTCCATGCAGTGATAAGCGCCGGCCTATCTTCGGGAAACGTGATGTTTGCTGCGGTCGCATCCACCGCTCTGGCGGGCATTCAAGTAACGGATTACCAACTCCATTCAGCGGCTGCCACCTACCGTGAAGTCATAAAAATGATTGGTGACCCAACCCATGTGCTGGGTTTTGAGGCCCACCTGGGACTGGCAAAAATTCTTTACGACTGGAACGCCCTAGACGAAGCCGAGTCTCTCGCCACTTCGTGCAGTGATCTGGTGGTCCTGGCAAAAAGCAGAACCGAAATAGGGGCCGATCTGCTGCGCGCTCGCCTACTGTTCGCTAGACAAGAAGACTTGGAGGCCGAAACCCTAGTCTCCCGAACTGCTGGGATGACAAAGACTGGGCCATTGACCGATCGAATGCGTGAAGCGTTGGAATTGCAGGTATTGCACATGCTCCGCCACGCAGCAGTAGACAAGGCGGCTGAATTGGCAATCGCACATCAGCTTTCCGCAGCCCTTGCCAGAACACTATTGGCACAGGGTAAGGGGTTGGATGCGTTGCAGGCCATCGAAGCTTATAGGCACATGCTGGAAGCAGAGTTTCGTACGCAAGATGCGCTTAAGGCTAGAGTGGTCCAGGTCATCATTCACAGCGCTATTGGACAAGCGGGCAAGGCCCTGCAACTGCTACGCGAGTGCGTAGCTCAGGCGCAGCCTCAGGGGTCTATAAGGCTCTTTGTGGATGAAGGCGCACCAATGCAAACAATGCTAAGCCAGCTGCAACAGGAAACGGGAATGACGCCGTATGTGTCCCAGCTGCTTGACGCGTTTGGCGGACAACTTGCTCAGGATAAACGTGTCACTGTGCCTACTGAAGTCACGTTATCCCACTTGCCTCTTGGCACCTTCAGCAATCGGGAATTGGAAATACTTCGCCTGATTCAGGAAGGCCATTCCAATCAAAGCATCGGTGAACGATTGTTTCTGTCACTGAGCACGGTCAAGTGGCACAACCAGAACATCTTTTCCAAGCTGGACGTTCAACGACGGACCGAAGCGGTTGCACGCGCGGTGCAATTGAAATTGATTTAAGTGCACGCCCAATTGCGGCTGGAGCAAAAACCATACTTTGGTAGGGTCACCAAAAGAGGTCCCCCTCCTAAACTTCGTACCTGACAACTTCACCACTATCTGGAACGGCATATGACTCAAGCTTTTCGGCGCTTCCTGGCCTCGTTGGCCACCTTACTCGTCGCAGGACACGCGCACGCGTACGAGGCCGGCTGGATGCAGATGCAGGTCGCTGGTACGACACCGGATGCGCCTACGATAACGGTCGATTTGTATTACCCAACGATGGCAGCGCCGCGAACCATCCCCATGGGACCATTCAAGCTTGACGTCGCCATCGGCGGCAAACCCGTCGACAAGGTCAAGGCGCTGATCCTGCTCAGTCATGGCATCAGCGGCACCGAGACCGGGCACAGCGTGCTGGCGCAAGCCTTGGCCCGCAACGGCTATTTAGTCGCCGCACTGCGTCATCCCGGCGACAACTGGCAGGACCGGTCTCTGATGGAGAAGGGCCCCGAGCGCTACTTCGACGAGCGACCGCGACAAGCTTCTAGGGTCATTGATGCAATCCTGGCCGATCCAGCGTGGAAGGATCGGATTACGGCCGACAGCCAAGGGCCTCGCGTGGGTGCGCTTGGACACTCGGCCGGCGGCTACACGGTGCTGGCTTTGGCAGGAGCCAGGCCAGACTTGTCCCGGATGAGGAAGCACTGCCAAGCCGAAGCATCCGAAGACCCGATCTTCTGCAGCCTAGGCCGCTCGGGGGATGCGACGCCACCAGTGGCCACGACGTCGCTCAAGGACGAGCGCGTTCGGGCAATCGTCGCAATGGCCCCGACGGGTGTGCTGCTCACCGCCGAGTCGCTCGCCGCAGTTCGCTCGGCGACCATGATCTATGTGGCCGAGCTTGATCGATTCCTGGTACCGAAATTTCATGCCGAGTGGGTCGCCAGCAATCTGCCCGCAGCGAACCTGCATCGGGTGCCCAACGCCTGGCACTTCGCCTTCATGGATTCACCCAGCATGTCCATCCTCAGCCCTGATGGCGACATCGCCGCGAACCCGCAGGGATTCGATCGTGATGCATTCCTGAAGCAGCTCGCCATCGAAATTACGGCCTTCTTTGACAAGACCCTTCTCTAGCCCCTGAAGCCGGACACCCATCGAACTGGCATGGCCGAGCACAACGTCAGCTTCCTGTTTCTCGAACGAAAATTGAATGGCCGCTCTGCCCTGACGGGAGCACCCGCTATGGGCACGATGCCGAAGCCTGTGAACGGCGGCAGACTGGCATCCAAAATCATGCAATTGGGCAGCCGTAAAGCTGCCGGTCGCCAATACCCGCAAACGCTGCATTGCAGTCAGTGGTTCAATGCTGCAAACACGCCCACTTGACATAACGCGCGTTGTCGTCTGGTTGACTGTAGGCGCAAAATAGCATCACCATGCACCACCAGGAACAAGATGCCCGAAGCCTCGCGCTGCACACGGCGGCCATTGAGCTGATGCGAGCCGACGAAACGCTGATTGAGCGTGCGCTGGACATACTGGCGCGCTGGGATAGCCAGGCCAGCGTGCGCTCCAAGCCCTTGCGGGACGAATGGGCGCGAATTCTTCAGGCGCGTGATTGGGCCGCTGCTTTATCAGTCAGCGAGCGCGGCAACCAGTTGCGTCAGGCGTCCCCTGTCTCTTGCGTGCTGCCCCATGAGCGGCGATGGGAGATTATTCGGGCCACGTCGAAGTGGCCCAAGGAGTTGCGTCCAGGCCAATGACGACAACCTGGAACGCCTTGCCGGCCTTGCTGCGGTGTTCCGTTTCGTCAACCGATGATGTCATCGAGGCTTTGCAGGGCAGCCACCGCGCGCGCGTGGTCACTTTGTCGGCCACCTCGTTCAAGCCAGGTTTCCGCGCCGACCTCGACCGGCTGGGCGCGGCCTGTCGCAACGCTGGCGTCCGTCTGGTGGTTGATGGCGCCCAAAGCATAGGCATCACTCACCTCGACCTCGCGCGCACGCCCATCGACGCATTCGCCGTCAGCACGCAAAAGGGACTATGTTCGCTCTATGGCATGGGCTTTCTCTATGTGCGTCGCGAATTCGCAGAAAGCCTGGCGCCGCGCTATCTGGCACGCTTCGGTGTCGATATTGATGCCAGCCACGAGGCCGACACGGCGCGCCAATCAAGTACCAAGCGGCGACACAGCGCTTCAATCTCGGCAATTACAACTACCTGGCCGCGCTGCTGGTGGGCGACACGCTGGACCTGCTCAACGGCGTGGGCACGCAGGCAATCGACACACACGTCACCCGGCTGGCCACCGAGCTGCCGGTCGGCCTGATGGACTTGGGCGCGCCGGTCGCACGGGCGCCCGAGGCGCTGCGTGCCAACATGGTCTGCATCAAGTCGCGCGACCCCGACGCGGTCACGCGCCTGCAGCAGCACCTGCAGGCTTGAGTAAGTTTTTGAGGTCATCCAGCGTTGCTGCTCTGGCAAATTCATCCATGTTGGCGTTTCAATGCAATCCGCGCCATGCCGACAGCTAGCCAGGATTCGTTCTTAAGTGCGGCCTCGTCGTGTGTCCTAAATCGATACAGTCCCTTTGGAACAAAGGTACTTGCGCCTGACAGTTGGGCAATAGTCATGCTGAATTCAGCGCCAGCGGTTAGCGCTGCCCCACTAGCTGACATTTGAATCGGAGGTTCCGTGCGTGTGCCTACTTGACGCATATTATTTCCTATCACTTCAATCGGGTGAAACGCACCAAGTCAATATAGCGCTTGCCAAATTCACTTTTGGTCATGCAGCCATCGCCAACGGAGCAATCTCTTTGAAAATGACTTTGGCGCTCAGCTTTTCAGCGACCCGCAGGTCATAGGCCGCTTGCAGATTCAGCCACCCTTGGGCCTCGCTGCCGAAATAGCGCTCCAGGCGCAGGGCCGTATCCGCTGACACACCGCGATTGCCATCAACGATTTCGCGCAACCGCGAATACGGCACATGCAGAGCCAACGACAGGGCGCGAACACTGATGCCCATGGGTTTTATGTAGTCCTCCAGCAGAATTTCTCCAGGGTGGACGGGACGCATGCCATTCTTAAACATGATGCACTCCAATACTTGTAAATCCAAAACTTGCCTTAATGCGGGTCTTCAATCAACACGTCAAACGGGCCGCTGTCACCCCACTTGAACGTCAGCCTCCACTGGTCATTGATCCGTATATGCCAAGCTCCGTCGTACTCTTTGAGGTCGTTACCGGGCGGGGCCTTCATGAAGTTCAACGAAGGGGCCGCGTCGAGCTGCACTAGCTTGCGTTCAGCGACCTTCTTTATGTTGGCGAACCTCGCACTCTTGCCAGTCTCAAACAATGCCTGCGTATCAACGCACGAAAAACCTTGAATCGCCATCATTCATATCCTACCTGTTAACCGGCTAACGGTCAATAAACTGCGTCAGGTATCGCATGAGCGAACATCGCTTCAAGCGTGGCCGGATCTTGCCCGGCAAGGGCCGCATTTCAGGCACGGCAGCAAGCACTCACAAGCAGCGGTTGAGGTCGTCGGGGTCGTGCGGATGGGCGTGGCGGCCGTCGGTGCGCTTGTCAAACGCAATCCAAAATGCCATGCTTTCGCCGCTGCTGCCCGTTTCTGAGCGAGGACTTTCGGCATTGCACCTTGATGGGGCGCTTCACCTGCACGACGATACGGACGCGACGGCCAGCCCAGCTGGCCGGTGCTTTTTACGGTCAGAGCAAACTCCTAGGCGGCTACTCGGCAGCCGAGCGCAGTTCGGAGGCAAGGCTCAGCAACTGATTTTTCTGCCCTTCACCCAGGGCTGCGTAGTGAATCAGAAAATCGGCCAGCCGCTCATCATCGCAATAGAAATAAGCCACAGGAACGTGCAGCGCAAGGGCCAGGTGCGCAGCCGTGTCGAAAGGCGGCTCATGAACACCGGTCTCATAGCGGCTGATCCGGGCGCTGCTTGAGCCCTCATCCATGCCGATGATCACGCCCAGCTTGTCCTGGGCAATTCCTGCACGGCTGCGGGCTGCGCGCAGGCGTCTTCCGAAAAGCGTGGTGGGAATGGAGCGCCGCGGCATTCATCGATATTCGTAGAAAGAGCTGTTCTTTTCTCTACGTTATTCGTAGAATCAAAAGATCATCGATTTGCCAGCCAGCCTAATGCACGTCCAAAATTCGAGTGCTACCAGAGCCGTTGACAGTCTGGCTGCGCGCAAGATATACCGCGCAAACGACTGCCGGGAGCCTGAAGTGGCCTTGATGACTGATCAAGCAAAACACAACCGATGGGGTGTGATCAATGGCCGAACTGGGTGTACTTCAGCGCGTGGAGCTTCGCGACGTGTGGCAGCACGAGGCGCATCATTTCGCACCCTGGCTGGCCCAACCGGTCACTTTGGCAACGCTCAGTGGCGTCTTGGGCCTTGAGCTGGAGCTGACGGGCCAGGAGGTTGCCGTCGGGCCTTATGTGAGTATTCCGGACCAACGTGACCGGTGATTCCGGGATCGTGACCGACATTCCGGTGAACGTGACCGGAGGGATTCCGGCAACGTGACCGCTGATTCCGACGAACGTGACCGATGTCTTTGGTCACGACAGTCGGCACGGCGGTATACGCCGTCGGCACGGTGTTGCGCATGAACGAAACCCGGCGTGGCGTGTAGCTTCGATGCTTTTTGCAAAGAGACACATGCCCGCCTTAAGGATCAATATGCGCAAACTCAAAGACGCCCTGCGTCTGAAATTCGAGGGTGGACAGTCCCATCAACAAATCGCCGGTGCCCTGGGGCTCTCCAAAGGTGTCGTCACCAAATACGTGGGCCTGGCCGTCGCCGCCGGGCTGGACTGGCCGGCCATTTCAGCCCTGGACGAAGCCGCGCTGGAGCGACGCCTGCTGGCGTCGTCTCGCGCCAGCCAGACCTATGCGCAAGCCGACTTCGGGCGGCTTCACCAGGAGCTTGGCCGCAAGGGTGTGACGCTCATGCTGCTGTGGGAGGAATACTGCGCCCAGGTCGGCGACGAGCACCGTGCGGACTGGCCCCTGAAGCCCTGGCGCTACTCGCAGTTTTGCGAGAACTACCGCCAGTTTGCCAAACGGCTCAAACGCTCGATGCGCCAGGTCCACCGCGCCGGTGAGAAACTCTTCATCGACTATGCCGGCCCGACGCTGGCCCTGAGGGTGCACGGGCAGGAAATTGGCCGCGCCAACCTCTTTGTGGCGGCCATGGGCGTGTCGGGCTACTGCTTTTGCCTGGCTACGCCCGCGCAGACGGCACGCGACTGGCTGGGCGCCACCGCGCAGGCGTTGACCTTTTATGGCGGCGTGCCCCAGCTCATCATCCCCGACAACCCGCGCGCCCTGGTGACCAAGGCCGACCGCTACGAGCCGCTGCTGACCGACAGCGTGCAGGACTTTGCCCGTCACTACGGCTGCAGTGTGCTTCCTGCGCGCGCTTATCACCCACAGGACAAACCGAAGGTCGAGCTGAGCGTTTTGCTGGTCGAGCGCTGGATCCTGGCACGCCTGCGCAAGCATCAGTTCACCAGCGTGGAGGAGGTCAACGACGCCATCACCCCCTTGCTGCACTGGCTCAACCAGCGTGCCTTTCAAAAGTTGCCCGGCAGCCGCGCCAGCGTGTTCGCGCAGATCGACGCACCGGCCCTGATGGCCCTGCCGCTGCAGCCCTGGGAATGGGCGGTCTTCAAGACGGTGCGCGTGCACATCGACAGCCACGTCGAATTCGAGGGCCACCGCTACAGCGTGCCCAACGCCCTGGTTGGCCTGGCGCTGGAGTTGCGCGTCACCGCCCATGCGGTAGAAGTCTTGCACCGTGGCAACCGGGTGGCCAGCCACATGCGCTGCGCCCACAAAGGCAGCTTTACCACCGTGATTGAACACCTGCCCGAGCGCCACCAGCACCAGGCGCAGTGGACGCCCGAGCGGCTCATCGCCTGGGGCGCGCGTATTGGGGTGGCCTGTGCGGCCACGGTGCAAAAGATGCTGCAGCGCCAACCCCATCCCGAGCACGCCTACCGCGCCTGTTTGGGCCTGCTGTCCCTCTCCAAACGCTACGGCGACGCCAGGCTGGAGGCGGCCTGCACCTTGGCGTTGAGCTTGGGCACCAGCAAATACACCCACATCCGCGACATCTTGCTCAACCGGCGCGACCTGCTGCAAGCGAGCACCACGCCAGAGTGGACATCGCCCGCACACGCCCACGTGCGTGGCGCGAACTACTACCAATGAAACCCTTTACAGAGAATTCCAAAATGATGATGAACACCACCTTGAATCAACTGCGCAGTCTGCGCCTGGAAACCATGGCCCAGGCGCTGGAGCACCAGCTCCAGCAAAGCGGCATCGGCGCCATGAGCTTTGAAGAACGGCTGGCCTTGCTGGTCGACCGGGAGGTGCATGGCAGGCAAGACCGGCGCTGTGCGCGATTGCTCAAAACCGCCAAACTCAAATACCCGCAAGCGGTCATAGAAGATTTGGACAGCCGCAGCACCCGGGGCATTGAACGCAGCGCGGTGATGAGTCTAGCTTTGGGCGAATGGGTCAATGCCGGGCACGCCGTGCTGATCACCGGAGCCACCGGCGCGGGCAAGTCCTGGCTGGCGTGCGCGCTGGCCCAGCATGCCTGCCGGCGTGGCCACAGTGCGCTGTACCTGCGGGTTCCCCGCTTGGGCGAGGAACTGCGCATTCGCCACGCCAACGGCACCTTTACGCGCTGGCTGGACACGCTCAAAAACACGGACGTCTTGCTGCTCGACGACTGGGGCATGGCCGCCATGGACAGTCAAACCCGGGCCGATCTGCTGGAGATCATTGACGACCGGGCCAGCCAGCGCGCCACCGTCATTACCAGCCAGTTGCCCATTGAGCACTGGCACGAGTGGATAGGTGACCAAACTGTGGCCGATGCCATGCTTGATCGGCTCATGCAAAACCATCACCGCTTCACGCTCACGGGCGAATCGCTGCGTAAAAAAAACCCGCCCGCAAAAGGGATCGCCGACAAGTAGGCCCCCACGGCCAGGGGGCCTCCGGCGGCCTGGCAGGGGCCTATTCGTTCAAAAAATTCAATTCCACAGAAGGGCAAAACAGCCGGGAAAGCGGGCCGGCATAAAATCAAAACGCGCAACACCGACCCCCGGTCACGTTCGCCGGAATGCCGGTCACGTTGCCGGAATCAGCGGTCACGTTCACCGGAATACGCACTTATGCGGCCGACATCGTTTGCAAGGACACAATGAGCAACACCTTGGTACTGATCGAAAATCAGCTTGAGAAAACCGACCATAGCCACCTGGGCCAGGTATTGACCTATGCGGCGGGCTTGAAGGCGCAGACGGTCATCTGGATTGCCTCCAAGTTCACGGATGAGCATCGCGCGGCCATGGACTGGCTCAACACCATTACCCAGGACGAGTGGCAGTTCTTTGGTCTTGAGATTGAGCTCTGGCGCATTGGCGCGTCGCCGCCAGCGCCCAAGTTCAGCATCATCTGCAAGCCCAACGAGTGGAGCCGAGCCGTTCGCGATGAAGCCGCCAAGGCCGAGGCCAGCAGTCCAACCCAGGCATTGCAGCTAAGGTTCTGGAGCGGATTTCGTGACCATATGGTCGCCAAGGGCCAGCGCGCGCCCAAGCCCTCGGCACAATCCCCCTGTGTCAGACTAGTTGTCGCCTCCGATTTTCCGCGGGTTATCCGCAGCGCAAGCGACATTTCATGCACAGAAAACCTCATTCCCATCACTCCACCGAATTCAAGGAGCAGGCACTGCTCAAAGCCCGCCATCGCGGCGCGCGTTCAATTCTGAGCCTTGCCAGCGAGCTGAACATGTCTGCCGGCACCCTCAAGCGATGGGTGCTGGACTCGGCCAAGGCCGGCGAACAGGCACTCGGGGAGACAAGCCCTGCGCTGGACGGCCCGGCTGCATCTTGGTCGCCATCGCAGCGCCTGAGGGCTCTGCAGGAAAGCTACGCATTCAATGGCCCGGCACTGGCGGCGTGGTGCCGCGAGCGTGGTGTGTTCGAGCACCAGTTGGTGCAGTGGCGCGAAGAGTTTTGCACCCCGGTCGCGCCCGCCTCGCGCGAGGCAACGGGTGCCTTTCGAGAACTCCAGCGTCAGCACGAGCAGCTCCAGCGTGAATTGCGGCGCAAGGAAAAAGCGCTGGCCGAGGTAGCCGCCTTGCTGGTGTTGCAAAAAAACTTCCAGGCGCTGCTGGAGGGCGCGGACAAATGACGTCCGTCCAGCAGCGCCAAAAGTTGCTCGGCCTGATCGGCAAGGCCTGCGCCGACGGGGCGCGCTTGAAGCCGGCTTGCCATCAAATCGGGCTGTCCTGCCGTAGCGTGCAGCGCTGGCAGCGCACGCAGGCGGCCGAGGGCGACCAGCGTCCTTCGGGCAAGCGGCGCTATGTGTGCCCGCCCAACAAGCTGCGCGAGGACGAGCGCCAGGCGGTGATGGCCACGCTCAACAGCGAAGCGTTCAAGGACTTGCCGCCGAGCCAAGTCGTGCCTCGCCTGGCCGACCGCGGCGTCTATGTGGCCTCGGAGTCCACGATGTACCGAATACTTCGACAGCAGGGCCAACTGGGCCATCGACGCTCGGAGCGCGCAGCGCAAAAGCGAAGCCGGCCGCGCGCCCTTGCCGCCACCGGAGCCGATCAGGTGTTCTGCTGGGATATCACGTATCTGCCCACTCAGGTGCGCGGCCAGCACTTTTACCTGTACCTGTTCGAGGATTTGTTCAGCCGCAAGATCGTGGGCTGGCAGGTGTTTGACTGCGAGAGCGCCGAGCTGGCCAGCCAGTTGCTGCGTGACATCTGTGAGAGCCAGGGCATTCGCCCGGGCCAGCTGACGGTGCATTCGGACAACGGCTCGCCCATGAAGGGCGAGACCATGCTGGCGGCCATGCAGCGCCTGGGCGTGGCGCACACGCGCAGCCGTCCGTCCGTGAGCAATGACAATCCGTACGTCGAATCAGCGTTCAGAACGCTGAAGTACCGCCCCGAACTGCCTGTCAAGCCGTTCGAGAACCTGCTGGCCGCAAGGCGCTGGGTCACCGAGCTGGCCCATTGGTACAACCACGAGCATCGCCACAGCGCCATTGGCTTCGTGACACCGGCGCAGCGCCATGCCGGCCTGGACCGGGCACTGCTTGAGCAGCGCGCGCTCGTCTATGAACAGGCCCGCCAGGAAAATCCTCAGCGCTGGTCAGGGCAGCCTCGCCAGTGGGCGCATGTCGATGTCGTGCACCTCAACCCAGAAACCAAGCAACAAACCAAGGAGCCTGAATCCAAGCAAAAAACAGCCTGACTCACTTCACTTCAGGCGACAACTTCCTTGACAGCCACCGTGCCCGGCATTGACCCATTCGCCCAAAACTAGACTCATCACCGCGCTGCGTTCAATGCCCCGGGTGCTGCGGCTGTCCAAATCTTCTATGACCGCTTGCGGGTATTTGAGTTTGGCGGTTTTGAGCAATCGCGCACAGCGCCGGTCTTGCCTGCCATGCACCTCCCGGTCGACCAGCAAGGCCAGCCGTTCTTCAAAGCTCATGGCGCCGATGCCGCTTTGCTGGAGCTGGTGCTCCAGCGCCTGGGCCATGGTTTCCAGGCGCAGACTGCGCAGTTGATTCAAGGTGGTGTTCATCATCATTTTGGAATTCTCTGTAAAGGGTTTCATTGGTAGTAGTTCGCGCCACGCACGTGGGCGTGTGCGGGCGATGTCCACTCTGGCGTGGTGCTCGCTTGCAGCAGGTCGCGCCGGTTGAGCAAGATGTCGCGGATGTGGGTGTATTTGCTGGTGCCCAAGCTCAACGCCAAGGTGCAGGCCGCCTCCAGCCTGGCGTCGCC
Source organism: Polaromonas hydrogenivorans (assembly GCF_040105105.1). Classification (GTDB taxonomy): domain Bacteria; phylum Pseudomonadota; class Gammaproteobacteria; order Burkholderiales; family Burkholderiaceae_C; genus Polaromonas; species Polaromonas hydrogenivorans. The sequence continues at coordinate 201,481 of NZ_CP157677.1, forward strand.
GTAGCGTTTGGAGAGGGACAGCAGGCCCAAACAGGCGCGGTAGGCGTGCTCGGGATGGGGTTGGCGCTGCAGCATCTTTTGCACCGTGGCCGCACAGGCCACCCCAATACGCGCGCCCCAGGCGATGAGCCGCTCGGGCGTCCACTGCGCCTGGTGCTGGTGGCGCTCGGGCAGGTGTTCAATCACGGTGGTAAAGCTGCCTTTGTGGGCGCAGCGCATGTGGCTGGCCACCCGGTTGCCACGGTGCAAGACTTCTACCGCATGGGCGGTGACGCGCAACTCCAGCGCCAGGCCAACCAGGGCGTTGGGCACGCTGTAGCGGTGGCCCTCGAATTCGACGTGGCTGTCGATGTGCACGCGCACCGTCTTGAAGACCGCCCATTCCCAGGGCTGCAGCGGCAGGGCCATCAGGGCCGGTGCGTCGATCTGCGCGAACACGCTGGCGCGGCTGCCGGGCAACTTTTGAAAGGCACGCTGGTTGAGCCAGTGCAGCAAGGGGGTGATGGCGTCGTTGACCTCCTCCACGCTGGTGAACTGATGCTTGCGCAGGCGTGCCAGGATCCAGCGCTCGACCAGCAAAACGCTCAGCTCGACCTTCGGTTTGTCCTGTGGGTGATAAGCGCGCGCAGGAAGCACACTGCAGCCGTAGTGACGGGCAAAGTCCTGCACGCTGTCGGTCAGCAGCGGCTCGTAGCGGTCGGCCTTGGTCACCAGGGCGCGCGGGTTGTCGGGGATGATGAGCTGGGGCACGCCGCCATAAAAGGTCAACGCCTGCGCGGTGGCGCCCAGCCAGTCGCGTGCCGTCTGCGCGGGCGTAGCCAGGCAAAAGCAGTAGCCCGACACGCCCATGGCCGCCACAAAGAGGTTGGCGCGGCCAATTTCCTGCCCGTGCACCCTCAGGGCCAGCGTCGGGCCGGCATAGTCGATGAAGAGTTTCTCACCGGCGCGGTGGACCTGGCGCATCGAGCGTTTGAGCCGTTTGGCAAACTGGCGGTAGTTCTCGCAAAACTGCGAGTAGCGCCAGGGCTTCAGGGGCCAGTCCGCACGGTGCTCGTCGCCGACCTGGGCGCAGTATTCCTCCCACAGCAGCATGAGCGTCACACCCTTGCGGCCAAGCTCCTGGTGAAGCCGCCCGAAGTCGGCTTGCGCATAGGTCTGGCTGGCGCGAGACGACGCCAGCAGGCGTCGCTCCAGCGCGGCTTCGTCCAGGGCTGAAATGGCCGGCCAGTCCAGCCCGGCGGCGACGGCCAGGCCCACGTATTTGGTGACGACACCTTTGGAGAGCCCCAGGGCACCGGCGATTTGTTGATGGGACTGTCCACCCTCGAATTTCAGACGCAGGGCGTCTTTGAGTTTGCGCATATTGATCCTTAAGGCGGGCATGTGTCTCTTTGCAAAAAGCATCGAAGCTACACGCCACGCCGGGTTTCGTTCATGCGCAACACCGTGCCGACGGCGTATACCGCCGTGCCGACTGTCGTGACCAAAGACATCGGTCACGTTCGTCGGAATCAGCGGTCACGTTGCCGGAATCCCTCCGGTCACGTTCACCGGAATGTCGGTCACGATCCCGGAATCACCGGTCACGTTGGTCCGGAATACTCAGTGCAGCGGCCCAACATGCGTTTTGTACCCATCAAGAACCTCGCCCAGCAAGGCCAGCTCGGCATTCACCGGGTGCGCCAGGGTTTCATCGAGCAACGCACGGCCACCATCAACCGCATCCGGGGCCTGCTGGCCGAGTTCGGGATTGTCCTGCCGCTCAAAGCCTCCACCGTCCGGCGCGAGGCCACCGGCTGCCTGGAGGACTTGCCGGGCTGGGCTTTGTGCACATCGCCGGCACCATGAAATGGCTCCATTGACTTTCCGAACACGGCCTAGTAGTTAGTTCCATCAAAGTTATTACGCATTAAACGACGCCAAGATCGAACTTGTTCCATCGAAAAATGACAGGCGATGCGTTGATTTCAGCAATCCCCTGGAGGATGCGGGTTTTCAGCTCCTCTTTGGACTGGACGCGGATGTGGCGCAAAAAGGTTCTGGCCATTTTCGAGAACACGCATTCAATCAAATTAAGCCAGGAGCCATGCTTGGGCGTATGTACGTACTCGAAGCGTGCGGGTCGAGTTCCCAGATAAGCCAAGGTTTCCTTGGAAATATGGGCCGAGTGGTTGTCCAGCACCACCCGGATCAGCGCATCGGGTGGGTAATGCGCATCGATTTTTTTCAGCAGGCCAATGAACTCCACGCTGCGGTGGCGGTCCTCTACAGTGGCAAAGATACCCCCTGTGTCAGACTAGTTGTCGCCTCCGATTTTCCGCGGGTTATCCGCAGCGCAAGCGCCATTTCATGCACAGAAAACCTCATTCCCATCACTCCACCGAATTCAAGGAGCAGGCACTGCTCAAAGCCCGCCATCGCGGCGCGCGTTCAATTCTGAGCCTTGCCAGCGAGCTGAACATGTCTGCCGGCACCCTCAAGCGATGGGTGCTGGACTCGGCCAAGGCCGGCGAACAGGCACTCGGGGAGACAAGCCCTGCGCTGGACGGCCCGGCTGCATCTTGGTCGCCATCGCAGCGCCTGAGGGCTCTGCAGGAAAGCTACGCATTCAATGGCCCGGCACTGGCGGCGTGGTGCCGCGAGCGTGGTGTGTTCGAGCACCAGTTGGTGCAGTGGCGCGAAGAGTTTTGCACCCCGGTCGCGCCCGCCTCGCGCGAGGCAACGGGTGCCTTTCGAGAACTCCAGCGTCAGCACGAGCAGCTCCAGCGTGAATTGCGGCGCAAGGAAAAAGCGCTGGCCGAGGTAGCCGCCTTGCTGGTGTTGCAAAAAAACTTCCAGGCGCTGCTGGAGGGCGCGGACAAATGACGTCCGTCCAGCAGCGCCAAAAGTTGCTCGGCCTGATCGGCAAGGCCTGCGCCGACGGGGCGCGCTTGAAGCCGGCTTGCCATCAAATCGGGCTGTCCTGCCGTAGCGTGCAGCGCTGGCAGCGCACGCAGGCGGCCGAGGGCGACCAGCGTCCTTCGGGCAAGCGGCGCTATGTGTGCCCGCCCAACAAGCTGCGCGAGGACGAGCGCCAGGCGGTGATGGCCACGCTCAACAGCGAAGCGTTCAAGGACTTGCCGCCGAGCCAAGTCGTGCCTCGCCTGGCCGACCGCGGCGTCTATGTGGCCTCGGAGTCCACGATGTACCGAATACTTCGACAGCAGGGCCAACTGGGCCATCGACGCTCGGAGCGCGCAGCGCAAAAGCGAAGCCGGCCGCGCGCCCTTGCCGCCACCGGAGCCGATCAGGTGTTCTGCTGGGATATCACGTATCTGCCCACTCAGGTGCGCGGCCAGCACTTTTACCTGTACCTGTTCGAGGATTTGTTCAGCCGCAAGATCGTGGGCTGGCAGGTGTTTGACTGCGAGAGCGCCGAGCTGGCCAGCCAGTTGCTGCGTGACATCTGTGAGAGCCAGGGCATTCGCCCGGGCCAGCTGACGGTGCATTCGGACAACGGCTCGCCCATGAAGGGCGAGACCATGCTGGCGGCCATGCAGCGCCTGGGCGTGGCGCACACGCGCAGCCGTCCGTCCGTGAGCAATGACAATCCGTACGTCGAATCAGCGTTCAGAACGCTGAAGTACCGCCCCGAACTGCCTGTCAAGCCGTTCGAGAACCTGCTGGCCGCAAGGCGCTGGGTCACCGAGCTGGCCCATTGGTACAACCACGAGCATCGCCACAGCGCCATTGGCTTCGTGACACCGGCGCAGCGCCATGCCGGCCTGGACCGGGCACTGCTTGAGCAGCGCGCGCTCGTCTATGAACAGGCCCGCCAGGAAAATCCTCAGCGCTGGTCAGGGCAGCCTCGCCAGTGGGCGCATGTCGATGTCGTGCACCTCAACCCAGAAACCAAGCAACAAACCAAGGAGCCTGAATCCAAGCAAAAAACAGCCTGACTCACTTCACTTCAGGCGACAACTTCCTTGACAGCCACCGGATATGCCCGGTGTGCAGATCGATCCCCGCCAGGATTGACACCGTGCCATGGCGCACATACTCGTAGTCGCGCGAGACGCTCGTTTGCTTGCCCAGCACGGGCGGCAAGTCCGGCGCCGTCAAGCCGGTGGCCTGAACGCCGGGCTTTTCATCGACGCTCACGCTGTAGATGGGCGTCGGGCGTGCGTCATGAACCGCGCCCTCCTGGTACATCGAGACGTCCCGGTACGTCATCAATACTTCGTGCATTTTGCGATCAAACTCGGGGTCGCGCTTTTGCAGGTAGTAGCGTATCTTGTGCGGCTTGATGTCGCACTCATCCAGAATGCGCCACACGGTGCTTTTGCCCGCTTTGGCCAGCCGGGCAAAGCCTGCGCCCGGGGCATGCTCACGCACAAACTTAGCCAGTCCGGCGATGGACCACAACTCGGCCGCCAAGCCGTGCTCCTTGGGCTTGGTGCATGCCAGGGCCACCACCCACGCCTTGGCCTCGTCGGTGATTTCTGGTGCGTGAGGGCGGTGGTATTTATCTTTCAAGCCCGTCTGCACACCTACGGCAAACGCCTTGTCAATGCATTTGTAGATCATAGGGCGCCCCACGCCGAGTTGGCGGTGCAACTGCGTGATCGTCTGGCCAGCCGCGTAGCCCAGCATCACCCGGGCGCGCTCGACTTCGCGCACTGCGGCCGTTCTCGATCCTGCCAATTCCTTGAGCATCGCTTGCTGCGCCTGGGAAAGAACCAGGGCCGCGCGTGAAGACTTACTTGTCATGAATCCGTCTTTCAAGCCTTGCAAATGAATCATGCAATTATCCGTTATCACGTAACAGTATTGCCGGAACTAACTACTAGTGGGTCATTTGGCAATCAAACCAGCATTCCCTTCGGAAAGTAAGTGCTACTCCCCCTGTGACCGAGACCATAGTTGCGACAATAATGCCGATGCCGTTGTCAAGTGACCCACTAGTTGTCGCCTCTAACTTTCATGAATCCAGGCCGACGCCCCGGATGATGAAAGAAACTCAAAGGTCGTTCATACAAGTAAATTTAACCCCAATTAAAGGGTCAAATTTGTTTGAAAACTGCCCACAACGCCAGTTTCAGCGCTGCGGCGTGCAAGTAATTCTGGCCCTTGCTGGCGTTTTCAAGCAATTTTGACCCGTAATAGCGCCCGGGCTTGAGTGCGCAAAGGCCAGACCACACGGTTTGGCCACTGTTGTAGGCATTTTTTGCAGCTTTGAAGGCTTGCAATGGGTCTCGGTCAGAAGTAGGGCCAGATTTACTTGCAAACTGGGGTCAAATTTAGTTGTGTGAACGATGTGAATGAACGAGCACTGGCCTCAACATTCAACGCACTGCCCTAAGATAAGAGCCATTATCTCAGGGTAAAATAAACCGGTCAAAACCGACCCGAGCCAGCACCCGATGTAAAACTTCAAGCCTGACAGGCACTTGCGCTTCCTTGAACCACAGGGCGTGCCCGCCTGTCAAGAGCCGGGGTTGGGCCTGCTGGCGAGCAGCCCCTGGCCCTGCCGGGCGCCCTCGACGCGATGGCAGCCCCGCCAGCGGCTTTTCGGCGCATGACCTGCCCACGCCCTTGGCGCGACTCCGATCGGCGCGCCTGGCGCGTCCTGGCGACCCGAAAAACAGCTCCCTCGCTCGACCAGCAGGCGCCCCACCAGTAGCCGTCATGCCAAACATGCCCTCACTCCCGCGACCAACGAGCCGTTTCGTGCGCCGCCTGGGCCCGCACCACTTCGCGCGCCTGCGCGCTTGTGCCGAAGGGCTTGGCCTGGCCGACTGCGCCCCACGGCCACGAGGCTAAGACGGCGCACCAGGAAGCCGTTGACGCCGCGCGCGCGGTGGCCCGCCGCCAAGGCGAGAGCGCCGGCGCTTATCAGCCTCAACGCCAGTTCGGTCTAGACGGGCTGATAGAGGAGGGTCATAAACGCCAAGCTCTGGGCGGCACATATCCAGCTTTTAAAAGTTGCCCGATCAGCATCGGACAAGGTGATGGATACAGCGAGCGGATCGGCCAAGACAGGCTCTTGCATTGAAGTATGTCGCTGGCTCCTCAGTTCATTTAAATCTCTGATTCATACCAGTAGCAAACATTAATTATTCAATTTCTTCATTA